>CANROR010000023.1 GCA_947632275.1 uncultured Bacilli bacterium
TTTATTAGTCGCACCACCTGGAAGCGAAAAACATTTTCACACTCTTTCAAGTGCAATATAAATATACTATATTTTTAGGAAAATGTCAAATAGTATACATTAATAATATATTCTTTTTTTAATATATTATTTACTAGTCTTTTCTTTGATTGCAGCTTGAGCAGCAGCCAGTCTTGCAATAGGAACCCGATATGGTGAACAAGATACATAATTAAAACCTAATTTATGACAAAAAGCAATACTTGATGGATCGCCGCCATGTTCGCCACAAATACCTAAAGAAATATCTGGTCTAACACTTCTAGATTTTGTAGCCGCCATTTCCATTAAGGCCCCTACTCCTTTTTGATCAATTCTACTAAATGGATCAGATTCAAAGATTTGTTTTTCATAGTAAGAATTTAAGAATTTACCAGCATCATCACGCGAAAAACCAAAAGTCATTTGAGTTAAGTCATTAGTACCAAAGCTGAAGAATTCGGCTTCTTGCGCCATTTCATCGGCGAGAATAGCCGCCCGTGGAATTTCAATCATTGTTCCCACTTGATATTTAATATCTAAGCCTGATTCTTTGATTAACGCATCAGCCACTTCTTGAACTATATTTTTTACATATTTAAGTTCATTTACTTCGCCAACTAAAGGAATCATGATTTCTGGTTCAACTTTAGTGCCTTTTTTCATAACATTGATAGCCGCTTCAATAACCGCTCTTGTTTGCATTTTAGCAATTTCGGGATAAGTTATCGCTAAACGACAACCCCGATGGCCCATCATTGGATTAAATTCTTTTAATGAAGCAATAATATTATGTAATTCTTCAACTGTTTTACCTAAATCACTGGCTAATTCTTGAATTTCTTCTTCCGTTTTAGGTAAAAATTCATGTAGAGGTGGATCCAAATATCTAATAATAACCGGATATGGCGCCATCGCTTCAAATAAACCTTCAAAGTCTTCTCTTTGATAAGGTAAAATTAATTCTAAAGCTTTTTCTCTTTCTTCAACGGTAGTAGCACATATCATCTTTCGAAAATTAAAGATCCGATTTTTTTCAAAAAACATATGTTCCGTCCGACATAGGCCAATTCCTTCGGCGCCAAACTTTTTAGCTTGTAGTGCATCTTTAGGCGTATCGGCGTTAGTTCTAACTTTTAAAACCCGCGCTTCATCGGCCCAAGCCATAAAGGTTTCAAATACGCCACTGATCGTTGCTTCTTGTTTTTCAATTTTACCTTCATAAACTTTGCCAGTTGAACCATCAATCGAAATATAATCTCCTTCATGGAAAACTAGACCATCTTTAGTTTTTAAAGTTTTTTCTTCTTCATTAATCGCAAAACTACCAACACCAGAGACACAACAAATGCCCATACCCCGAGCTACAACGGCCGCATGGCTAGTCATACCACCACGAATTGTTAAAACACCTTCACTTGAATTCATGCCTTCAATATCTTCAGGAGAAGTTTCTAATCTAACTAAAATTGTTTCTTCCCCATTTTTCTTAGCCGCAATAACTTTGGCCGAATCAAAATAAATTTTGCCCGCGCCAGCCCCCGGAGAAGCTGCTAAGCCTTCGCCAATAACTTTGGCTTTTTTTAAAGCATCTTCTTTAAAGGTTGGATGAAGTAAAGCATCTAATTGTTTAGGATCAACCATACAAACAGCTTCTTCTTTACTAATTTTACCTTCATTTACTAAATCAACGGCAATTTTAACCGCCGCATTCGCCGTTCTTTTCCCATTCCGCGTTTGCAAAATAAATAGTTTACCATTTTCAATCGTAAATTCCATATCTTGCATATCATTATAATGATTTTCCAAAGTTTCGGCAATATGCACAAATTCATCATATACTTCAGGCATTTTTTCTTTTAAAGTATTAATTTCTTCGGGTGTTCTTACGCCGGCTACAACATCTTCCCCTTGCGCATTAATTAAATATTCGCCAAAAACCTTTTTTTCGCCAGTGGCCGGGTTTCGGGTAAAGGCAACTCCAGTTCCGGAATTTTCATTTGAATTACCATAAACCATTTCTTGGACATTCACGGCCGTTCCCCAAGTGGAAGGAATATCATTAAGCCGGCGATAATAAATAGCTCTTTCATTATTCCAACTTCTAAATACCGCTTTAACTGCTTCAATTAATTGCGTAAACGGATCTTGAGGAAATTCACATCCGGCATTTTTTTCGTATTCAGATTTAAAACGTTTGGTTAATTCCATCATATCGTTTTCATCTAGTTCAATATCTTGTTTAACGCCTTTTTTAGCCTTTATTTCATCGATAATGTCTTCAAAGTTTTTCTTGGAATAACCTTTAACTACATCACTAAACATTTGAATAAAGCGCCGATAAGAATCATAAACAAACCGTTTATTATTTATTTTTTCGGCAAATGAAGCCGCGATTTCATCATTTAAACCTAAATTAAGAATGGTATCCATCATACCTGGCATACTGACTCTTGCCCCACTTCTGACACTAACAAGTAATGGATTTTCTAAATCACCAAATTTTTTGCCACTTAATTTTTCTAATTCCGTGATTTTTTCTTTAATTTCGGCAATAATATCATCACTAATATTTTCATTATCCGTATAATATTTGTTACAAGCTTCCGTTGTTACAGTAAAACCATTAGGTACTGGCAAACCAATATTAGACATTTCGGCTAAATTGGCCCCTTTACCACCTAAAAGGTTTTTCATATCTTTGTTTCCTTCATGAAACATATAAACATACTTTTCCATTTTCTAACCTCCAGTTATTATTTTAACACAAGAAAAAAGGCCCAACAACTTATTTTGAACCTTTCGACATAATTAGACAATTAATAAACATATTCAGCATAAACAATATTTTTATCTATCCAAACGTAAACAGATGTATCATTAACAATCTCATCATTAGTATTATTAATAATAACTTTTTTATCATCTCGTAAATCATCAGTTGTAACATAACCGCGATCAATTAAATACTGAACGGAAACGGTTGCACAATAATCATGACCCTCTGTAACTCCATCAATTGTAAAAGAACATTTTTTAATATTTCCCGAATCGTCATTTTGCCTTAAACTATAATTATTTTCTTCACCGTATCTTTCCGCGCCGTTTTCAATCAAAGTAATCTTATTTTCCCACATGCTTTGTTTAATCATTTTGGTAACCCCAACAACACTAAAAGAAGTTAAAGTAGCAATTATTGCTAGTATGGTTATAACCCCCAAAAGTTCAATTAATGTAAATCCTTTTTTATTCATTTTTCACCTACTTTAACATTAATTTTAAAGCTTCTTTTACTTGATTTTCTAAAGTTTCACTAGGATTAACTTGTGGAATAACTTTTTTTATTTCACTAGTTTTATAACCTAAACTTTCTAAAACACTCATTAATTCTTCTATATTCGAATTATCTTCTTCAATACTACCTTCAATATTAATTTTATTTTTTAAATCTAAAATTATTTGCCGAGCTAATTTTTCGCCAATCTTGGGAAATTTGGTTAAATACAAAATATTTTCCCGATTAATGGCATCAACTATTCCATTTATTGAACCTGTTGCAATAATTGGTAAAGCCAGTTTTGGACCTAAACCTTTAACCGAAATAAGTTTTAAAAAAAGTTCATATTCTTCTTTAATTTTAAAGCCAAATAAAGCCATATCATCTTCACTAATCTTGGTATAAACATATACTTTATATTCACTACCAACATCATAACTAAAAGGATTAGGAACAAATATTCTATATCCTACTCCATTACATTCAACAGTTATATTATTACCTTCAATTTCGGTAACAATTCCTTTAAAATAAGTATACATAAAACCTCCTTTAAAATTAAATACTATTAAGTTACTTATACTTATATTTCCAATTTATATGGATCCGTTTCCGTGCCCGAACCTCCAGTTATTTTCACGTCAGATGAGAGATAGACAACAGGCCTCACACTGCATGGACCATATACATAATTATAGCTACTTGCATATCCTGTAAGACTCACATCTAATGCATTACTACTGAGTAATGAATTTCGAGAAATTGTCCATTCATTTACCCCTAAATATAACCAATCATTTGTTTTAACTTCTTCTTTGTTATAATTAGTAGCCGTTGTCCAATATTTTGGTAGTGTTCCGTACATATAATCGCTTAAATACATTAATCCTACATAATCTGTATAAGTTAAGTCATTTGGTTCACTACATTCTCTTACTTTTATTGTATCCCCTTGCGTATAACAATTATTACTTGAACTTATTAATTTATTCTTACCTAATTCTGCATCGTATACTGCCTTAACATCACCTGAACTATAAGTTGGGCCTACTTGCCATTCGTGTCTTACCACCATTGATTTATAAGGTTCTTCTATCGCATTATAATATGTTTCATTTAAATTCTTGGTATTCAAATTACTTGCCGACCACATATTGACATTATTATTATCGTCAGTCGTTTTATGATCTTTATCCGTACTATTCCAACTGTAACTAGAAAAAGTTGTAAGTTTTCCTCTATAATTAGCTTTATCATAACTATAATTGCCATAATAAGCACTATTTTCTATAGCTAATTCATCTCCCAAATCATCTTTAGTCGCTACATCCGCTTTAATTATCTTTGTTTCATATTGGCTATTTTTATCATCATCAAATAAACCCATTATTCTATATAAGTTTTTATATCCAGGTTCATCTGGATTGTCTGAACATTCATATCCAAGGCAAACATAATTGTTAGGATTGGTTCCCACATATCTATATGAATCATCGCCTGCTACCTTGTCGACATTTTCAATTCCATCTTGGCCTGCGGCTTGAGCATTGTGATAAACTATTGAACCATCTATTTTATAATTTTTTGCTATACATTCTGATGCTTTTTGGCCAGTACATAATTCTGCCATGGTTCCAACACGATTAAATGATTTGACAGATACTCCTACTGTCATTTTTTTATTCATTGTCGTATTATCTTCAAAATCTTTATCAATCCATAAATATAACTTATAGGTGCTTTCTCCTTTTAAAGGAATATTATTAGTAAATACTTTATATATATTTTTATGAGTTCCATTAATACCTAAGTCTAATCGATTTAATTCTTCATTATTAAAATCACCAGTTGCTACAGTAGTATTAGTTAAAGCATTAGTAGCTAATACATCATCACTTGTACTGGTTATAGCAAATTTTAAAGCTTCATCTTCAATTTCGTTAGTTGTAAGTGATGTTAAATATAAATTAAAACCAACATAATCATCACAGGTACTTGATATTGTAAATTCATAGGCTTCCGTTTCTAAGCCTTTTTCATCATCCATCGGATAAGTATTTTTTAAATCGATAGCTTTCGAATTTGTATCTTTTAATTGGATTTTAGCACATGAATTAATTTCAATATTAGTATTTTCATTTTCATTCTCTACTTTTGGTTTCATAAAAGCATAAGTAATTCCTAAAGTTAAAGTTATAATTATTAAAACTCCTATTACACATAAAATAACTATTTTCTTTTTATTAGTCATCTATCTTCACCTTACAATAAAATAATAACATTATCTTAGCATTTTTGCAATTATAAGTATTTATTAAAAATAATTTTCATATAATTTAGTAATGAAAAAATTATTTTTAATAAATAATGAAGAAAAAATACCAATTATAATTGCCAATACCTGGTCTTTAAAATTAAAAGGTTTAACATTTAAAAGTAATATTAACTATGGATTAATTATTCCTGAATGTATCAGTGTTCATACTTTTTTTATGTATGATAATATTGATATTATTTTCTTTGACCAGTTTCAAACCATTCTTTTTATTTATCAGAATGTTCCGGCGAATAAAATTGTGGCCATTGAGGAAAATATTAAAAAAACTAGTGTTTTAGAATTACCTAAAAACACTAGTAAAGGGTTAAAAATTGGCGATAAATTAACCTTTAAATTCGAAGATGTAATCTAGAATTTGAATTTCATCGCCTACTTGGGCTCCCAATCTTAAAAGTTCATCGTCGACACCCATTCCTTTAAGTTTTCGTGAAAATCTTAAAACCGCTTCATCTTCTTCAAAACGCGTCATTTGGAAAAGTTTCTCAATTTGTTTACCTTCAATCACCCAAATATTATCTTCTTTATGAATTTTAAAAGGCTTTTCATCTTCATACTTATATTCTTTAACTTCGTTATTTTCTAAATTATATAATGGTTCCTCCGGAATCTTATCTAATAAATCAGCAAGAGTAATAAGTAAAGCATCAATTCCCGTATTATTTAAAGAACTAATAGGAATAATTAATTTATCCGGATATTTTTCTTTAAATAGTTTTAAATTTTCTTCGGCCGCGAATATATCCATTTTATTTGCAATAATTACTTCTTCTTTTTGGGATAGTTTATCATCATATTTAGCAATTTCCCCACGAATAACTTCATAATCTTCAATAGGATTTCGGCCTTCACTAGCCCCCATATCAATAACATGAGCTAAAATTCTTGTTCTTTTAGCATGTTTTAAAAATTTAGTCCCCAAACCGATGCCATCACTAGCACCGGCAATTAAGCCTGGCAAATCGGCCATGACAAACGAGCGAAAATCTTGGAGACGAACGACTCCTAAATTGGGAGATAAAGTCGTAAAATGATAAGCCGCGATTTTGGGCTTTGAAGCCGAAATTTGCGATAAAAGCGTACTTTTTCCGACACTTGGCATCCCAATCAGACCGACATCGGCTAAAACTTGAAGTTCGAGTTTTACTTCTTTTACTTCGCCTGGTTCCCCTTTTTCGCTAAATTTAGGCGCCGGATTATCATGGGTGGCGAACGCTTTGTTGCCACGTCCACCACGACCGCCGCGAGCTACCATAAATTCTTCGTTATCTTGAGTAAGATCAGCTAAAACGGAATTGTCGGCTAAATCAATAATGGTAGTTCCCGCCGGAACATTAATAATTACATCATTAGCATTAGCCCCATATTTATTAGAACCTTTACCATTTACGCCTTTTTCCCCTTTAATTATTTTTTTATAACTTAAATCAATTAAAGTTTTCAAACTTTTATCTACTTTAAAAATAACACTAGCGCCTTTGCCCCCATTCCCGCCATCGGGGCCGCCCATTGGGACAAATTTTTCGCGACGAAATGAGGTACAACCATCGCCACCATTGCCGGCTTCAATTTTTAATTTGATTTCATCTACAAACATTTATATCACCCACTTTTTTATATTTTAATTATATTAAATCCCTTAAATGATTGCAAGTTAACTAATTTATTTAAGAAAAAAAATCAACCAAATGGTTGATTTTAAGCTGCTTCGTAAACACTTACCTTTTTGCGAGATTTGCCGCTTCTTTCGTATTTAACTGTACCCGCGACTTTGGCAAAAAGCGTATGATCTTTACCCATACCAACATTTTTACCAGGGAAAATTTTCGTTCCTCTTTGGCGATAAATGATAGCACCGGCTTTAGCCATTTGGCCATCAGCTAATTTAGCACCTAAACGACGACCAGCAGAATCCCGACCATTATCAGTTGAAGATTGTCCTTTTTTATGGGCAAATCTTTGAATATCTAACTTAATATATAACTTAAACATACTTAGCCTCCTTTTTTAATTATTTTAATATTCTCCGGATATTGGTTTTCAATTTCTTCCAATAATCCGACCATATTATCGAGTAAAATGGTTACTACAGTACTTTTATGCAAAATTTCGATTTTAAGTAATTTTTTATTGTCCACAAAATTAATGGCACTTTTATCAATATTGAAGATGCCATTAACACTAGTATAAATAATACTAGAGACACTAGCACAAACAATATCATTGCCCGAATTTGCAAAGCCTGCATGCCCTTTTACTCTTATTTCTTTATTTGTAACTTCAATTGTAATCATTATTAACCATTAATCTTTTTAACAACTAAACAAGTATATGGTTGCCGATGACCTTGAGTCTTGCGATATTTCTTTTTAGGCCGATATTTGAAGACTTTAATCTTTTTACTTCGGCCTTGTTTTTCGACTGTACAAACAACTGTTGCGCCAACTACATAAGGATTACCAGATTTACCATCAACAAATAAGACTTTATCAAAAGTAACATCTTTGCCTACTTCAACATCTAATTTTTCCACATAAATTTTGTCGTTTTCCGATACGTAGTATTGTTTTCCACCTGTTTCAAAAATAGCTTTCATTTCATACCTCCTAACTTAAGACGCGCCGTTAAGGTAACAATTGTTTTAAAACCTTTTTCGAGCGGTTTTTTTCGAAATTACTTAAAACGTTTTAAGTTTATCAAAAATATTAGTTCTTGTCAATTATTTGGCTAATATTTCTTTAAATTTTATGCCTAATTTCTTTTTTTATTTAACTAAACGCCGAACTGGCGAATTTAATATTTCTTCTTGCCAATTAATATTGTGTTTATGGATTCCAAAGATTGAGGCAATATCCTTATTATCGTATTGCGGTAACGCAAACGCTAAAATTTGACCAAGTAAGCCATCACTTAAATTATTTAATTCCATAAAAGGAACCCGATAAGCATTATTAATTTTTAACATATAATAACTTAATAATTTAATAATATTATCATCTTTTTTAAGAGGATAATTTCTTTTACTAATATCGACACCATAGCTATATTTTTCTTCAGTAAAAGTAATAATTTGGCCCCTATTTTCGATAGTTTTATTTATTTTATGCGCGTTACCGCTTTTAGCTTCATAAAAAATACCTAACGAATCATTAAATTCTTTAAACTCAACATGTTCATAACCTCTTATTTGATCAAAAGAATCTAATAAAACTTGATTAGAAAGAAGCGGAATATTAAATTCAAATTCTTTATAATTACCATGAAAAACTTGCAGATTTATTTTTCTTTCATAGTTTCCTAAAATAGGAAAATTAATCTTAAAATTAATGACACAATGATAATTATTAAAATCTAAATAACAATTAATTTGGTTTTCTTCATGATAATTTTTTAATTTATAACTTGCCACAAATTTTAGCTTTTCTTCGCTTCCTTGTATTTCCAAGGAATCTTTACTAAAGTAAGCATGCCCAATTTTATTGTTATTTTTATTTAAAATACTTATTTCTTCCCATTGAGTAAATTGCTTAGGCATTTCTAATTTATAACCTAACATATTTAAAAAAATAATCCCCGGTTTTATTCTTTGTTCAAAATCTACTTCCATTTTCATCCTCTATTTTTCGCGTTTTAAAGTTTTAACATGTTCATTTGACCAATATTCAATTAAATTTTGATTGGCAATTAAGATATTCTTTTTTGCTAAGCCAAATAAATTGCCAATTTCTTCTTCCTTATATTCGGGATAAGCTAGAGTTAAAAGTGCAGATAGCCACCCTTTTAAAGCTTCATTTGTTTCGCAAATTGGATTTTGAAAATTAGGATCTAATTCTTTCATTAAAGAAAACATTTGGCAATCGGCAAAATAATTTTTTTCTTTAAAAGTTGAACTATTAAAATTCATGCATTTATGCGTAATAAAGGTTGTCGGTTTAGCTAGCATACAAGGCGCTAAACCATTAACGCCAACTTCATAATTTATTTTATGATTAACATCATTATTTTCATAAGCATAATCAATTATATAATTCTTTGGATCAATTATTAATTTTTCTTCATAATGGGAAGTTTTAATAATTGTTTTAAATAATTCCGGTTCATTTAAAGCAAAAGCTACTTTTTGTTCTAAATTTTCTAGTTTACCATTAGCACTAACAAAATATTTATTACCTATTTTTTGCTTTAAAGTATTTATTTTAAATTGACCATTGGCATATGATTCTTTGGTTTTAAATTCATATTCTACTTGATAAGGTTCTTCTACATTAATAGAAGCTTTTAAACTATCCTTAATTAAAATATTTATTTGATCATTAAGATAATAAACCTGACCGATTACGACGCCATTTTGAAATATAGAATAACGATATTTTTTCGCAATAAACCAATTAATTAATTGATTATTTAAAATGACATCATTTTTTAAAGATAAACTAGCTAAATATACTTTGGTAGTCTTTAAAGCTTCTTCCATTTTCGACATAAAATGTCTCACCCACTTCTAAAAGATATTATAAGGTAAAATTATTATTTGTCAAACATTTCTTTAAGCTTTGCTTTTTCGCTTTTAATTCCCTCTTTTTCAATGAAATATTGATAAGTATCTTTTTTTAAAATATTTAGATTTCCTTTTCTCGTACTAATATTTTTAAACGAAAAATTTTTTAAAAAGCGTTCTAATAAAAAACGATTATAAATATAATTTTTATTTTGATAATATTCATAGGTTTTATAGATTAACAAAGCAATGATTAAATAATTATTTAAAGAATTAGTATAATCTATAATTAAAAATAAAATAATATTAAAAATCGAAATTATAATTGTTAAGATATAGCTTTTTTGAAAAGAAAAAAATTTATTTAAAAAACTCGAGGTAATGATACTCCCATCTAAAGGAATAATGGGTAGCATATTAAACATAATAATCGACGTATTATAACTAAAAATTAATTCCTTGGTATAATTACTTAAAAAAGGTAAAAAGATTAGACCATAAATAAAGATTTGGAATAATACGCCACCCCAAGCTATAATTAATTCTTTATTAATGGCCGTATTTAGATCTTTTTCGACTTTTGTTATCCCCCCAAAGGGATAAATATTAATGGAAATTATTTTATAACCTAAAAGCTTAATAAAAAAAACATGGCCCATTTCGTGAATTAATATAATAAAAAAAATAATTAAAGCATTTTTAATTAAACCACAAAAAAAGAATAAAATAAGAAAGTAAATTGTTAAACTACTAATTTTTATATTCTTCATATTTAATAAAATTATTATCTTTTTTAATTACTAAATATAAATTTTCGCCATTTACTTCGCCAATTGGCGTATCTTTTTCAATATAATCATATAGTTTGACGGCAACATTTTGAATATTCCCATACCAAATATCGGCTCCATCGTTACCTTGGACAATAACGGTATTACCATATCCTTCTTTTTCGCCAATATAAACCACAATTCCCCCATTTAAATTACTAACTAGCGAATTACTATTAACGACTAGCTTTTCTCCATCTTGATAGTCTTCAATTTGTTTATAAACTAAAGCTCCACTGAAAACGGTTTTTTCTTTAACTTCCACTTGGGGAGCAACTTCGCCAAATAAATCTTCATACCAATTTTTTATTTTTGTAAAAGGTAGGCTTTCCGTGAAAACATACTCTTTATATAATAAAAGATTTTTATCACTCGTTTTAATATAAATTAAGCTTATTAAAAAAAGAATAATACTAACTAATACTTTGGTTATAAAGTTACTTATTTTTTTACTTTTACTTGGTAATTTTACCTTAACAACATTTCTTTTTTTGCGTTTAAAATCTGCAATATAAGTATTAATATCATTCAATTTATATTCACCCAATTAAGCTTATGTTGCTCCTTTTATTTTTATAACTAATCATGATAAAAATTAGATTAAATAGATAAATTAATATTAAAGAAGATAAATTAATATTTTTAAATATTAAATTCATTAAAAGAAAATAACTAAAAAAATTAAAACTATTATACAAACAGTAAGTGAAAAAATTATTTAAATTTAGATTTAATAAATATTTTTTTATTAAATATAGACTAACAATAATTAAAGTATTAATAAAATATGTCTGCATAATAAATAAATCAATTATTAAAGCAATTACTAAGTTATAAAAAAAATCTTTGGTACTAATATTAATTAAAAAAAAGTAACTGGAATAAGACGTAAAATTATAAATTAAAATATCTAAAAGTAAATAAATCATACTGCACCTACAACATAAACATAATTAATTTTGGCTAAATTAGCCATTAAATCAACTTGAATTATTTTTTCAATTTCCAAATTATCTAAATTTATTTCTTTTACCTTCCCAATTAAAATATTGCCAGGCAAATTACCGATCCCTGAAGTATAAATTTCAGTATCTTTAGTTACTTCAGCATAATTAGTAATATTACTAACTACTAACTTAGCATCTTGCATTTGTAAAATACCATACGTATTATTTATTTTAACCGATATCTTACTTTCTTTATTGGTTAACAAGCGCACTAAAGAAGAGTTTTTATTAACTTTTTTTATAACGCCAATTAAACCATTTTGGTCCATAACGGCCATGCCTTTTTTTAAGCCATCATTTTGCCCTTTAAAAATAGTTATTTCTTCTTGAAAATTATAAATATCGCGGAATTTTACTTTAGAGACAATATATTGGCGATTAGTTTTTTCATAAAAGTTTACAGCTTCTTTTAACTCTTTATTTTCGATAGCTAAATTTTTATTTTCATCGGTTTTTAAAATTTCGGCATTCAAAATAGCATCACTTTTTATAAAAAGTAAATCTAAAGAATTGCTAAAAGCCACAATTAAAAAAACAATTATTAAAATAATATATTCAATTTTTCTTTTATTCATATTTTTAGTATGTTTAATTTTTAGCATATAATGCAAAAATATCTAATTCATTTTGACAAAGTTTAGTTATGGCTTCTTTTTGGTTAGTAGCTTTTAATAATTCGTCGTTAGCTTCTAATTCTTTTTTAAAGTCATTATTAATAGTTATTTTTTTTACATAATAATTTATTTTGTTTTCATCGTAATAAGCCTGCATTTTTTCATTATTATTTAAAGTCGCACAAGTTAAGACCCGATAAAAGTCTTCATTTTCATAAACAATTGAACTATCATAATTGCTAGCAAAATTCTCGGCATTAGAAGCATTGGTAAAAACCCCAACTTGAAATAAATATAAAGTATTTTCATCCGTTTCTAAAGCAATTACTTCTTTATTGACATCTTTATAAAAAAGATAAGCCAAAATACCCCCGATTAAAACTGCTCCAATTATTAACTTTAGATATGTTTTCATCTTATCACCTATTAAAGTTATACAATAGGAAAAGAAAAAAATTTGTCGAAAAAAGAAATAAATATTGATATTTCTACCAATATTTATTTCATGTTGAGTATTTTAAAATCACATTTTAATTATTAAATTTATACCAAGCAAGAAGATCGCTTTTATCAACTGGATTAGGTGTGACACTATAATTTGTTTTTATTTCATCAGCTGTTAAAGCCCGATCAAATATTAAGGCATCACTTACTAAAATCTTGGCATAATTATCCATTGTGGTAGTTGTATTGGTTATGGACGCCGGATTTCCGCCAATAGCTATTGGCGCAGCTCCGGCTTTTATTTTTCCTTCTAAAGCTTTGCTAGCGGCAACTTCGCCATTAACATATAGTGTAACATTACTTCCATCAGTTGTGGCAACCAAAGTATACCATTTATCAACCTCTATTTTTTGTTCTGAACTTCCAGTTGATACATAAGCTGGTGTTGCTAAATCAGCTGCATAAAAATTAGCATATAGTGAATTATCAGCCGTTGTTGCAATTCCTCCCCCAGCGGAATTCCAGTTGCCAATTATACCTGCCGCCGAATCTAATGAATTAAATTTAACTCTTACTACATAAGATAAATCTTTACCAAAATTATAATTTACAAAACCGGCATTAACATAACCATTAACCGTATCATTGCTTGTGATTATTCCTTCATTGGTTTTGCTAGCCGAATAATTTAAAGCTGTATTCTCATTGCCACTTAAATCTTTAATTGCATTATCAAGCAAAGTAATTCTAGCATAGCCATTACCGGCATGGCCTGTTTCGGCACTACCCCCAGTTCCTATCATTGAAGCAGTTCCCGCAATCATATAACCTACAGAAAATTTCTTGCCACTATAGTGAACTGGTTGACCCGTATGAGTTATTTTAGATGAGGTAGAAGAAGACGCAATAGCATTACATCCGGTATATCCTGATATAAATGATGATCCACCAGCACCACTTGTTTTACCTAAAACGTTTTGGGTTTTACCACCATAATAGCCACTACCGCCGCCACCAACACCATCGTTGCCATAGTTAGTACCACATTGGGCACCACAACCACTAGCATTTTTTCCAGAGCCAAATGCGTTTCCGCTTGTTTGAGTAGCATGTAAATTAGCGCTATAAATATTAGTCGATGATAAAGCACCCCCAGCACCAACAGTATAATTCCATGAACGACCACCACCACCAGCAGCTACCATTATTCGGGATTTCAAACTATTAAACGTACTCCATGTACCGGAAGTTAATCTAACATCAGTTGCTCCACCGCCGCCGCCGCTGGCTTCATCATCGCTTCCATCCCAAGTTCCTTTTCCACCGCCATTATATCCACCAGCTGAATCTTTTCCTTTAGCACCATTGGCACCTTTACCACCGACGTATACATAAAGTTTTTCACCTTCTTTAAGGCTTATTACTCCTGAGGTAAAAGCACCTTTACCACCAGCCGATTTTATAGCATTATCTCCTAAAGAGCTTCCACCTTGAGCTCCCCACAATTCTATTTTGTAAGTTCCGTCTTTTGGCGCCCTAAATACTTGAGAACCGCCAGTATAAGAATAATTCCATTTAAATGAAGAATTAAAATCGGCATCATGTACAGGATAGCCAGCATCGCCTAATTTCCAAAATTTTAAATTATATCTTGCTAAATTTTCTTCGATATCTGCTAAATTCATCTTTCCTAAATTTTGATTTAAAGTATTAACAAATGCTTGTTTTTTCATATCGGCTAAAGCCTTAGATGTTCCACCTGTAGTTACTGTTCCTCCCAAAGCAGTAGTATAAGTACTCGGATAATATGCATTTAAAATAGTACCAGTTGCTTGATTTAACCAACCAACACCATATGTTTTACTAGCACTACAAGTTCCAATTCCATAACTATTATTTACATATATTGTGGTTTTTTCTTGGGTAGTTGAATCCCAACCCGCAGACATCACAATATTACTACAATAATTAGTTGCTTTTTGATTTCCCACATTATAACTATTGATGACATTAATTTTCGCGGCATGAGAACCATATATTAGCCCGCCCGCGGAATCCGTTCCAGTTATTGTACCCGTATTATAACAATTAATTAAATAAGCAACCGACGTATAAGCAAATCCAACTAAACCTGAACAACATGCCGTATTTGTAGAAGCATCTATTC
>CANROR010000024.1 GCA_947632275.1 uncultured Bacilli bacterium
CAGAACCATAATCGCGAATAACTTTTTCGACTGCAGTTTGCATTTCTTGACTATCTTTAATTAAAGCTTCGTAGAATCTTTGAACATATTCTTTAGCATTAATAGCTTTATTTAGATAATCTAATTTTTGTTCTACTTCGTGGAACCGATCTTTTTTGTATTTATCAAAATCATTATATTGACCATTCGTGATTTTATTTAAAGCCATAGAATCAGACTTATAATTAACCAGATTTCTGGCAAAGATTGGATCGCCATTTTCATCAAAAGCATTGGCTAAACTATTATAAGTCTTTCGTGGTTCATAATGAATATTACTTGCATATTCTACGAAACCATTTTTATAACCCGCATAACCAAGCATTTCGTAACTAATCCATTTTAAAGCATATGAATCAGGACGGCCATAATCATTATGGGGTTGATACCAATGGACGGTATTATAGCCTTCACCACCATAAGAGTTATCACCCCGTGATGAAACTTTATAAATAGATGGATAAAGCATAATCTTATTGTCTACCAAATCATCAATCGTTTCAAGTTTATCGTAATCAAAGTCTGCAATTTGATTTAATTGCGTAAATCGACTGATTAAACGGGCTCTAAAGCGCGCATATTCATCTTGTAAATAAGTTGGACCATAATAATTTCTAACTTCCTTACCTTCCGCATCCGTTGATGTTGTGTAGGCAAATTGTTCATTTTCGTTCGGATATGATACTTGAATACCAAGTTCTTTTTGATATTCATCATCTAATTGTAAGAAAGCTTGAGCTTCTAAATAATCCAAAATATAAATAGTTTGGAAAGCTTTATCATAAAAATCTTTAATTTTGGCTTCCGAATTAATTCTTTCGGGTGTTAAGTTAGAACCAACTGCTTGCCCTTTTTCAGTCAATTTGGCTAAATCAAAGTTAATTGATAAGTTCATAACAATACCAAATTTTTCAAAACTTTGCATTAAGAACGAATCGGCATAATCTTCGCCACCCGCATCATATCTTCGACCATTATTCATTAAGAATAAACGAGCATCAATATTATGGGCGGATTCATGAGTAAAGGTTTTAAACGTTACGTGTCCTTCATCTAAAGTACCATCAGTTGCTAAAGTACTATCTAAAACGCCGGCCACTTGCCATTGAACCCAAGAGCCACTGGCCCCCGCATTAACTCCGGCACTAGCCGCCCAAGCGCCAACAACTTCATTAAAATTTTTATGGAATGGTTCTTGCGTTGTATAAGGATAATTAAAGATTGATTGACCATCAATAGTTCTAGTATATCTTTTATCAAGATGATAAATATGAATGTTATTAAATAATGAAGCATCGTTTAAAATTGAATACGTAGTCGTGTAGTATGATTGCATTCGATCAGTGTAAGTTTTGAGTTTGGCCTTAAAGGCGGCCACTTCTGTTGGATTAGTCGGATCGTTCATATAGGTTCTTTGGGCCCCAATGATATATTGAACAGGAGCCGAGATAATATAAGCTGCCGTTTCCGGAAGTGTTAATATTGGTAAAACATAATTGAAGCTAACTTCCCCATAAGCAGAATCGCGACTACTTAAATGATCCCATAAAGTATATTTAATTTCCGAATGGCCCTTAATTGGTAATTCTTCCAAGATGCCTTTAAATTGTTGCCGGGTCCATTCCGCCATTTGATAATTACTAAATTTCGTGACAATAAACTCTAAGAATTTAGGAATGGAATTTAATTTAGTATAGCCACCCAAAACATTCACATAACGATTATTCGTTTGATTAGTATCAAAATTAGAACCGGTTTGATCATTAAAGAATAAATCCGTGATTTTTGAAGCCGTTAAATCTTTATCAAAACCTTGCATGTTAAACATTACAAAATCATAAATTTTCATGCCATTAACATCTAAATCATAGAATCTTCTAAAATAGTTATAAACATATAAGGCCTTTTCTAATTTTTGATTTCTTTTAATTTCGCCTTCTAAGTAATCATTAATTACTTCATCATTATTCGTATTTATATAATTACTATTAGCTAAATATTTTAAAACAAATTCTTGTAATTCTTTGCTGGTAACATCTTCATAAAATTCACTATAGATTCGCGAATCCGCTTTCGTCGTTAAAATATCTAAATTATCCGAATAATTAAGATTTCTTAAATAATTAGTTAAATCATTAATAATTTGGGAATTAGTATCAATTAAATAATGATTGTAACTATAATCAATATTTAAACTAGAAATTCGGTAAGATGCAACCATATCATAAATTTTATCGAAAACAACTGGGTATTCGATAGTTGAATTGTCACTAAAGACCACTTTTAATTTAGCAATTTTCTTCACATCATTATAAGTTAAATAAGTAACAAGGGATCCATTTTGCGCAATTGGCACAATATGTTCTATTTCTTTTTGATTTAAATAATGATCAGTAGCAAAGTTTTTCCCAACAGCCACGATTTTAGCATTATCGTAATAAGGCATTAATTGCATTAAATTATAATAAAGAATTTCTTTATCTTTTTCGTAGCCAACTTCGGATTCTAATTTCGTTTTCGTTTCAATGAGTAATTTAGGTAAAGCATCAATAGATATATCTTTTAAATACCAAATGTCTTCGGCAAAATTGGCTTTATCTTTAAATAATGCCGTATTAACTTCACTAGCGGTGATTTTATTAACGCCATTTTGTTCCGGCGTTGTATCGTTATCACTGGCTAAATAATAGTTATTTTCACTACTATTTGCCGAACCATAGATCCGCGTTCTAATGCCAGAACCTACACTGATATTATTTTGATAAGTTCCACCACCATTACCGCAGGCAATACCGCATATTAAATCACCGCCCCATGGATTAGAAAAAGAAACATTCGTATAATTATTAATGAAGGTTGAAGCTCCGGAAACATTACCTACTAAACCACCGCGGTAATTCCAACCATCGCTCATGGAACCGGAAGCATAACAATTTTTAAAAGTGGAACCATTAGAATAACCAACTAAACCACCCATAGATTGACAATTATGACCGGTAGAATTAATTTTAAAGTTCGTAACTTTACAATTTTCAAAAGTAGAATTCGTGGCCGTTCCCACGAAAGTTCCCACTGCGGCTTCACTATTATATTTAGTATAAGCATTCATTAATACGTTTCTAAAAGTAGCTTTATTACTTGTTATAGCAATAGCTCCTTTAGCATTCGTATTAGGCATCGAAACATTATCTAATTTTAAATTTTCAATTGTACCATTTTCTATTTTATTAAATAAAGGAATATTTAAATTCTTAATGGTATAACCATTACCATTTAAAGTAGCACTATATTCTTCAATAAAATAACTATCATTAGTTTTAATGGTTGAAGCATCATAATTTCTCGTTAATTCAACACTTTCATTCCGTTTTAATTTTTCAATTAATTTTTGGAAAGCAATATTCGGATGTTCTTCGTTTAGAGCTTTACCATTGGCGCCAATTTCCCCGAAATCAATTCTTAAAGCTTGATTTTCATCGCCTTTTTCCCGAGTAGCATATTCATAATCAAGTTCTAAAATTAAATGATTATCAATTATTTTAACCTCTTTAATTTTAGCCCGCGCCGTCGGTAAATTAGTCATAACCACTTCGATAAAATATGAAGATAAATCACTTTCTAATTCTTCTTTTGATATTTCATCAATTTGATTGATTTGTTCAATACCGTTTACCATAGTTCTTTGATATAAATTAACATCTTCAATATCTTTTAATTCAATATTGTTTTCTTCTAAGGATATCACTTCATCTAATAAAACCACATTTGGATAGTAATTTTCACTATTTTCAATCGCTTCCATATCACGGTCGTAACTAGCAATTACCTCAACTTTATATCTTAAAGCAACACTATCTTTTGCCAAAACAATTTCGTTTTTAAAATCACTGTTATAATGAACTTTACCATATTCATCAGTAATCTTAACTATTAAATTACCGA
This sequence comes from uncultured Bacilli bacterium, assembly GCA_947632275.1. Classification (GTDB taxonomy): domain Bacteria; phylum Bacillota_I; class Bacilli_A; order RF39; family UBA660; genus Onthocola_B. Next base: position 3,982 of record CANROR010000024.1, read on the forward strand.
CCAAAGATTTATCACTATCTTTTTTGGTAAGATTAACTTTTAGATTATCGCCTTCAACCGTATAACTATAATCATTAATTGTAATAATATCTTTTAAAACTTCAATTTTTACCGTATAAGGACTATTTAGAGTAATCTTGCGACCATTTTGTAAGATAACATCAGTAATCGTAATATCTTTTTCACCCGAACTCGTAAATCCATCTAATAAGATAGCATAACCCGTATATGTTTGAGTTAATTGATATTCTGCATTATTAACTACAACTTTCGCCGGTTTTAAGTCTAAAGCTTCATCAATACCTGTGATATTAAAACTAAAATACATTTTTTCATTTTTTTCAAAATATTTATTATGCTTTTGACTTAAAATTTGGCCATCACTTATTGCTACATTTTCATAAGTTGTTTTGGAATATAAGCCATATTTAACCGTATGAATTAAATTATTTTCTTTTTCATTTAAATCCCCTGTGATGGCATTTATTTCAGGATCATCTGAGTCCAAATCATAACTAGCTTTAAAGTTTAAATCGAAGGTTTGATCTTTAGCTACATTTTGAAAAGTAACGGTATTTTTACCGCGATTAATTGTTGCCGTTTGGCCATTTAATTCAATAATACCATCTTTAAAATCGGCTTCGGTTTCCGTCGCTTTTGGATCAAGTAAAACATCAAAATCAAAAGTAACTTCGTCTTTTTCATAATCATCTTGAATCGTTAAATTAGTAATTTTTGGATCATCTTTTAAAACATCGATAGTTAAAGTTTTTTCCGGAACGGAATAATAATCATTTAACTTAAGATTATAGTTGTTAATAATAAGTTGCACCCGATTTGCTTTTAAAGTAAGTAGTCCGGCTTCATCTGGCACATTAAGATAAACTTTAGATTTATAGCCTTCAACTTGGCTGGCTGGATAATTTAAACCATTAATGGTAACACTACCCACATTTTGATAGGCTCTTATCCCATTGGTAACAACGGTGATAGCTACTTGATAATTTCGGGCATTTTTAACAGGATATAAATCATTAGTATGAGCATTTTGGTTGTTGGTAATAAACATTTCACTAATATAAATATCATCTTTATGCGTAAGTATGGTATCTTCACCAATACTTTGATTAGTATAATTATACTTTTCGGATAGTTCATAATTGGCTAAAATTTTCGTTTTATATAAACCATCCGTATCATTGCCATATGCTAAAGATACCTTAATTGGTTTATTTTCTTGTAAAGCTAGAATAAATTCATCCATAATTAATTCTTGACTCGCAATAACCTTACCCGTCGAATTTTCTAAAACAACCGTTAAAGTTCGACTAGCCATATTAGGGTCATTTAACTTAAATTCAATATCAATACTCTTTATGGCATCATTATTTGTTAATTTAAGATCGTAAGCTTTAGGCGCTTCTTTTAAAACCGTATAAGTTAAAGTATTAGCCTTATAATCTTTATTATTTTCAAATGTTTTTAAACTATCTAAACCGACATCATCTAAAGTAACAGTATGTTTGCCCGGATTAATATCGGCATTTTCTAATAATATTTCATAATTATTGCCATCAATTTTCGTTATTTCATAATTGCTAGCTTCTTTATTATCATTAGTTAAAGTCGCGTTAATAATTAAAGCATTACGCGTATTCGTACTCGTAAAGGAAACTACTGGTTTTTCCCCTGGTTGTAAGCCATCTGTAATTCCTAAATTAGTTAATTCAAAATCATAATCGCCCCCTAAAGTAAATTCATGTTCAAACATTGTTTCATTAACATAATGATTATTTTCATCATTTTTATTACTATCTAGATCATAATTACCCACGATTACAATCGAATAAACTTTATTTTCTTCTAAAGGCATATCCTTGATTTCAGTTACTTCAGTAATTTCACAACTCGTAACTACTTGACTACCATCATAAATTGTTGCTACCCCACTTATAAAAGCACTATCTTCATCTATTAAATGAAAACTTAAAGATTTTGTTGTATCATCTAAATTAAATTTAGTCACATAAGGAACCGTTTTTAAAATTTCCCGGGAAAATTTCAATGTCGTTTTCACAGTTTGGCCATTATTTAAAACAACTTCGGTAATTACAAAATCATATTTCCCGGCGATATTACGTTCCACTACAACTGAATATTCATTGTTAGTAAATTCGACATCATAAAAAGTATCACCAATTTTTACTTTAGTTATGGCCACATCACTCGGATTTATTTCGGCTTTAAATTTTAAAGTAATTGAGCCCTTAGCAACATAATATTCTTTTTCTTCTTTTTGTTCATATAACGTAACAGTCGTCTTTTTCGTTGTATTTTCAGTACTACTAGCCGCATCATTTATATCAACTTTACCATCATTATTCGTATCATATTTACTATTTGGTTTTTTATTTTTATTAATAGATGTTTTATTTCCATTATTATCATCATTAGCATTAGAATCTTGGTCAGAAGTTTCTTGACCTTCAATATCAATTAAATATTTAATAATTTCTTCGGCATCCCGGTAGTCTTTAACGCCATCTTTATTAACATCTTCTTTATTTAAATTAAGAATGCATAAAACAATAAGGCCGGCGATAATAGCAATTTCACCAACAATAAGACCTAAAAAGACCTTTTTATTTTCTTTTTGATATTTAAGCCAATAAACAATAATGGCAATTCCAAAGATAAGTGCCATAACCACTAAAGTAATAATAATTGGTCGATAAGAAAAAACTGTAATAACTTCTTCCACATCTTCCGTGATTACATTTTCTTCATTCTCGGGAATAACTTCGCCATCTTTAGCATCGCGCGTTACTAACACTTTAACGGAAGCAATAGGATAACTTTTTTTAGTATTACCATCCGAAGAAGTAATATTAGTTAAAGCAATATTCGTATCCCCGACCTTAGCATCATTTTTTACAACTAAATGAACTTTAAATAAAACGCCATTTTCTTTAACTTGACCAGAACGGTTAATAATCCCAAATTTATTATTGGTAGCATTATATGTAACTTTGGCGGTTTCATCGGTTAAAAAGGCAGTTTCATCAATTTTTTGAAAAACATTTTGGTCATATTTTAAAGTAGCCATAAAAGCATAAGATGCTAAATCATTAGGAACCGTAGCCCTAACTTCTATTTCTTCCCCGATTTTTAAATCTGTTTTATCAACATTTAATTTAAGACTTTCTTTAGCCCCCACATTAATAGGTAATAAAAATACGATTAAAAATAAACATAATAAATGTTTTACTTTATTTTTCATAAACCTACACCCCCAAATAAATTAATTAAAATTTAGTTATCTATTTTATAACATTTTCGACAATTTTGCAAGATATATCTGCTTATTTTTAGCTTTTCCTTAATTCAAGACTCAGGCACTTAATATTATATTAATTTTGGCTATTTTTGTTTAAAGCAAATGTCTATTATTTAAACAATAGTTTACTTTTTATTTCTTCTTTTTTAATAGCTCCATAGATCCTGGAATCCCAACTATGATTACGATTATCACCCATCAAAAAATATTCATCATCCTTTAAAGTTATCTCTAAATCCCACGTATCCATGGCTTCTTTAAGATAATTTTCTTTTTGTTCTTGACCATTTATGTATAAAATATTATTTTTTATTCTTATATTATCGTTGGGCAAACCAATAATTCTTTTAACTACATATTCTTTTTGGCTAGATTCAAAATCATTAATATAGGCAACAACAATATCTCCCCGTTTAAATTCCGTAAAATAACTATTAATAGTTAACCCTGGTTGGTTATCATGTAAAGTATTTTCCATGGAAGAACCATCTACTTTAATACCCCGAAAAACTATTTGAAAGATAAATACCAACAAAAAGATAATAAATAAACCAAAATAATGATTTTTTAATAACCAAATCATGGCACCAATTAATAAAATAAGACATATAATTTTTAAAATGTCGATGATGACATTAACATCAATAACCTCAGTTTTTTCTTCTTTAGCCTTTTTTAAAATATTTATATTGTAAGTATACTCTTCGGAGTTTGTTTTTATAGTTAAAGGAATCGTATTTTGACCATCATTTAAAGTATATTTTCCTAATTTTGAAGTAACTTGGGTATCTTCATTAGTAATTCGGACATTTAAATAAATATTATTACTTTGATTATAACTAATCGTTTTATTACTGGCTAAAAAATCATTAATAACTTGGTTATTAAAAAATACAGTTAAACCAAAATCATCCGGATTTTTCGGTACTTCTTCTTTCGTAATTTTTAAGTGATAAATATACTCTTTTTGATTTTCGATAATCTTTAAATCGTGATTGGTAACATTTGTTTCTAATTTAATTAAGCCGTCCCCAACAATTTCCACATCTTCATCTGTTGTAACTTTTATGGCAATTTCTTCTTTATCAAAAGCCGTTACTATTCCATAACTAAATTTATCTTTCTTTAGCTCTAATTCTAAAGAACCAACTTTAATTGCAAGTTTAGCAATATCTAAAGCCCGACAAGGCATTGAAAACATCAAAAAAGTTAAAATTATTACACCCAAATATTTAAAATAATTTTTCATAATCCCATTCATAATTTAGTCTTTTAATCCTGATAATAAATTTTAATCTTTATTATTATAAATTATTAAATCTTTTATTTTATAAATAGATAAATCAGAAAAATCAGAAAATGTATCATCATAATATTTTTCTAATTCTTCTAAAGTAGTTAAATTTTTTTGTAAAGCGTCATTTAAAGAATATTTTACTGCCGGCTCATTCATTTTCCAAAATGATGGATAATCAAGATACTTTATATTTTTCAAACAAGCAATATATACCCTTTCATTATTTATATAAATTTCGGTATATTCACCACTAAAATCACTATTGTTAAAATCCGTAATTGTTAATTTGGTATTTTTAACATAATTCATGCAATCATAAGAAAAACCATCATCATTTTCAAAGATAAAGGTTTTCGAAAAGGAATAATTCATATAATCAATTGTTAATTTAAATAAAAGTCCAAACATAATTATTCCGAAAACAATTACTAATTTTCTTATGCGATGATATTGCCAAAATGCCTTAATCATTTACTTACCTACTTTCAGTTTTATTGCTCTGAATCGCTTATAAAAATCTATATTATATCTATTCTACTAATAATTATGGATTGTTTTAGTATTTTTTATTTTCAAAGCATTCTCTAAATTTGTACTATAATAATCAAATTCAGAATAATTATGGTCTACTAAAATTAGATGATCAGGTTGCCTTTTCCATTTAAAGTGTAATACTTCATTCCAAGTAGAATCTCCATCATGATAAGTAATGGTTAAACCATTATTTAAATCGCCTGACGCAATTTTTATTTTATCGCAAGTACTTTCACCATTACCGTCACTGAAAAAATATACAAATCCTTCATCAAAATCGATAATATAGTAATTATTATATTGGCCTCCATTATCTTTATAAGCATATATTCCTGAATTACCATTTTTGACATTTTCTTTATCATTGGTGGAATATGAAACTGATTGTTTTTGCTCTTCACCTTGCTTATCTTTTTCATCAACTTTATTATCACTTTCATCTATTTGATTATCTACTTTATTATCTTCTTTTTCAGGAGCCAATAAAGAAATTTCTATATTACTAACACCTAAATAACGCAAAGTAAGTTCATATTTTTCTATATTTTTAGCATTATAGTATCCTTCAGATTCGCCAATATCTACATTAAAGCCATAACTTTGACATTCTTCGACATATTTGTTAAATTCAGTCATGTTAGTTTCGCCAAGATGGACAATAAAAGTTTCTTCATTATTCCAAGATATTTTACCAATTTTTGATTTAGGAACTGGTAATTTAGTACTCAATCCCTTAGTTGGCCATTCAATTTCACTAAATTTTTCAGGAGCTTCAAGAGAGAGATATAATTCTTTATCACTGTAAACCAATCTTAATTCATAGCCTTCGGCATTAAAAGCTACATACGATGTACTTGTTTCTTCACTTTCAATATTATAATTTTCCGCGATACATTTATTTTTATATTCTTTAAAATCATCATCAGAAAATTTTATTATTGTAATGCTTAAAGCCGTATCTAAATCTACTCCAATTTCCCCATAAGTTTTTGATGGTTCAGGAATGAGGTTACCTAATTTTAAATTAGACCACACAATATCTTTATAGTCTTTTTTAGCATCATTAACTCGAATTATTATAAAAGCAATTGTTAAAACTAAAATTAAAGTTATTACCAAAATAATAATTTTATATTTTTTTATAAATTCTAGTAATTTATTTTTCATTATACTTCTCTCCTTCAAAAAAAATGCTATTTGTTCTATTAATCATTATAACAAAAAATGAAATAAAATTGTTATCTTTAAAAAATAATTTATTGCATTTTAATTTAAAATAAAAAATCTAGTATATTTTACTAGATAATATATGATAAATCGCTATATAGCGAACAATTGTTTTGGCAGGGGTAGCAAGACTTGAACTCACGACATTCGGTTTTGGAGACCGACGTTCTACCAACTGAACTATACCCCTAAAAAGCTTCATTTAAATATATTTTAAACAAAGCTATTTTATTATAACAATTTTATTTTTATTTTGCAATTATAATGAGCAAGTTCCATATACACCAAAGAAATTCATGACAAGTTCTAATAATATAGGAATAAAGAATATCATAACCGCATATATGAATCTTTTAATCGTTGTTTGAGTAGCTTTTTTCAAGGCATCTTGATCTTGAGCCACAATGGCTTTAACAAAATCCGCCGTACTTAAACCTACCAAAGCAATAATTGCCGCATAACGAATTATTTCTAAAGCTAGTTGTAACCAATACGCGGGAAAATTAGCATCATCTGGATCACCTAATAAGCCACTACAATCCATATCAGAATAGCCATAGTCACTATCAAATTGATAATCGCTATCCGTGGATCCAACATAACCGCTTGGTTTAATTTCTTTCCCATCACTATCTAATAAACCACCAGTTGATTCATCAACATCTGTTCGATAATCAACATCGGTATAAACATCTGTTCTCTTGTATGCAATAGCCCCAGATTTACTAACACTGTCTACACTATAATACGTATTATAGGTAACAGAATTTTTAGTAACATTAGTCTGTGAGGCTAAATAAATCGAATCTGGACACATTGTACTTGCTTTTAAATTAAAACTTGCTAAATCTACCCCATATAAAGTGCCATCGGCCAATGTACCTTCTGCAAAATAATTAAGCGGCGATTGAGGTGCTTCAAAATTTCCTATCATAAGATCGGTATATAAAGTATTATTTGGTACTTTTAAAATCATATGAAATTTAAAATCGTCTATGCCAATACTTATATAAGAAAATGGTTTATTATCTCCATTACTTTCGTATTTACAATAGGTGCCATTTACAATTTCTTTTTTTCGGCTTTCATTACTGCCATTGTATATAGAACACATACTAGCTCTAGCATCCGAAAATTTACCAGCAGTAAAGCCATCAATACCTTTACAACGCGTATCCAAATCAACGGCTTTTACATTATTAATAATTACACACCAGAAAGATATAAATAAAATAAGCATTGCTAATTTTTTCATTTTTATCAACTCACTTATATTTTTATTATAACAAAGATGCGAGAAAAAAACTACAAATTTGTCTAATACTTGTAAATACTAACTAAAGTTTTCATATTATACAATAGGTGAAATTTTATGATTATTAACTATACTAGCACGGATTTGGATTTACTAGCTAGAATAATGCGAGCCGAAGCTTTAGGTGATGGTGATCTAGGTATGTTGATGGTTGGTAATGTGGTTGCTAATCGCGTTCTTGCCGATTGCTTAACTTTTAAAAATGTTAATTCATTATATGATGTTATTTATCAAAAAAATCAATTCAGTGGTACTCAAAATTCTTTATTTTATGGCAGTGCTACGACAACCGAAAAACAACTAGCCAAAAGAATCTTGATGGGGGAATATTATTATCCGGCCACCAATGCTTTATGGTTTTATGCTCCCAGTGGCGGTGCTAGTTGTAAACAAACTTGGTATGATCAAGATCTAGCCGGCCGTTTTAAAAGTCATTGCTTTTATAATCCCGATCCTGGTGTCTGTAAACAATTACATTAAAATCTTTTTATTCTAGTTAATTGATAATCTTCTAAATTTTTACTTTGGTATTTTAAATAGGCTTCATTATATAAAGTTCTTAAGTTGTTAACCATATCAAGATATATAGCTAAAGCTTTATCATAATCATGCATTTCGACATAAGCTCCAAAAGGAACAAAGTAATTTTCTAAAATATTTGTGCATATTTTTTCCCTATTTTCATCTCTTTCGATTTCTATGGCCAAAAGTTTACCTAATATATCGTAAAAGGTTAAAAATTCATTATAAATATTACTATTTGGTAAAATATTAAGCCAAAATTCTTGAACTAATTCATAATAAAATAAAGCTTTTTCATTCTTTAAAGTATTTTTAACCACTGTGGCAATATAATACATCGCGGGATCATAACCCCGAATACTTTCAAAAGCTTTTTTGATATCTTTTATGGAGCGACTACGATCATCTCTTTGATAAGAACAGGAATCATCAAAAGCTAAATTCTTACGAGTATGAATTTGGCAACGACAACCCCGATGATTAGTTGATTTTAAATCATAATTTTGACACATACCACAACGCCCCCGATAGTAATTTATATCATTATGAAAATGGGAATCAAAACTACCTTTAATGTGCATAAAAAACACCTCACATTTTGTGAGATATTTTAAGTCAAAAATCGCAATAAGTCAATTTTATTTAATTTTTAATTCTTCCATGACTTCTTTAATTTTAATAATTAAATCATTTAAGTCCGTGTAAGGAATTTTTAAAAAATTACTATTGCCCTTGATTAAACCCGAAATATTTTTATCTATTTCATAACAACAAATTATTTTTTTCTTTAAACTTTCGGCATAAGCTAGTTCATAACCAACACCTAGTGAAGGAATAGTTATATCGGCAACAACTAAATCACATTGTTTTAACCACTCAATATCACGAGCATATATTTCTTCATCTTTAATTGCCTCGCCAGCGTTTGTTAAATTTACATCCCCAATATGTTTGGTTAATACTTCACCATATTCTTCTAAACAATTAATTATTTCGGCATAATCATAGACTTTGTCGCGGCCCCCACGAATAGCACCCGCAAAATAAATTTTCATAAGCATCATCAATAATATTTTACCATTAATTTCAAATATTAAACTAATTTTTTGCAAATAAAAAGCTCTTTATTAAAAAACTAAAATTCAATCAAAAAAAGGAAATCAATGATTTTATTGATGTTTGAATGGTTAAATTGAAAAACAATAAATTAATTTATAGTATAAACAAGTAAAAAAACAACGAATCAATGGACAATGGCTCCAATTGCCAAACCCCAATGATTCGTTTTCTAATAAAAATAATTAAAAACCCGTTTTTACAGGTGAAATTTTCAACTGGTGCCGATTACCAGAATTGAACTGATCTCTGATGCTTACCATGCATCTGTACTACCACTGTACTAAATCGGCATGTAAGTATTATATCATACTTTAGATATAATACCTATTTTTTTATAAATTATATGTTCTTTTTTGGATTAAATCCGTAACATAAGTAATAAATTCATCCGTGCTAACCGTAAAGGTTTCTTGAGAACCAAATTTCCGATAGCTTATAGTTTTATTTTCAATTTCTTTATTACCTAAAATTAAAGTTAAAGGTATTTTATTCGTTTGACTTTCCCGCATTTTATAAGATAATTTTTCATCCCGACTATCTAAATTAGTTCGAACATCTAAAGCCAGTAATTTTTCATAAATTTCTTTGGCATAGTCTAAATGATATTCGTTATTAACCGGAATAATGTTTACTTGCACAGGAGCTAGCCATAAAGGTAAAGCTCCTTTAGTTTCTTCTAAATAGTAAGCCATAAACCGATCTAGGCTACCAAAGATAGCCCGGTGTAAAACAACAGGAGTTTTTTTACTACCATCTTTATCGACATAAGTTAAATTAAATTTAGCTGGTAAGCAAAAATCTAATTGGCAAGTTGATAAAGTATATTCAACGCCTACGGCCGGTTTTACTTGAACATCTAATTTAGGTCCATAAAAGGCCGCTTCCCCAACCTTTTCGACATATTCAATACCGATTTCATTTAAAACTTTTCTTAACATGTTTTCCGCATTATCCCACATGGCATCATCGGGATGGTATTTTACTTTATCATTTTTATCTCTTAAAGAAAGTTCAAAACGATAATCCGTAATGTGCAGTTCTTGATAAACATCTAAAATTAAGTTAACAACTTGACTAAATTCATCTTTTATTTGTTCCGGCGTAACAAAAATATGCGCATCATTTTGACAGAAGGTCCGAACTCTTTCAATACCTTTTAAAGCGCCACTGGCTTCAAACCGGCAATCGCGAGCAATTTCGCCAATGCGAAGGGGTAAATCACGATATGAATGAATATCATTCGCGTAAATCATCATATGATGAGGACAGTTCATTGGTCTTAAAACAAATTCTTCGCCTTCTACTTCCATTTTCGGAAACATATTTTCCTTATAATGTTCCCAGTGACCAGAAGTTTTATAAAGTTCCACGTTACCTAAAGGAGGTGTTAAAACATGTTTATAACCTAATTTTTTTTCTTTACCTTTAATATAATTTTCTAATTCTTCCCAAATAATATAACCATTAGGTAAATACATAGGAAGACCTTTTCCCACTAAATCGGAAGTCATAAAAATACCTAAATCTTTACCTAGTTTACGATGATCTCTTAATTTTGCTTCTTCTAATTCTTGTAAATAATTATTTAAATCTTCTTCAGTTTCAAAGCAAATACCATATATTCTTTGTAACATATGATTTTTAGCATCACCTTTCCAATAGGCTCCACTTACTTTTAATAATTTGAAATACTTTAATAGTTTTACTGTTTCAACATGAGGTCCCCGACATAAATCCGTAAAATCTCCTTGGGT
>CANROR010000025.1 GCA_947632275.1 uncultured Bacilli bacterium
TCAAACTCTTTTAAATAAAGGGATTGAGAGGTTTTACCTTCTTGAAACTGTCAAACTCAAGATTATATTATAAATTCGGGAAAAAATCAACTTAAAACCACGAAAATTGACAATTTAATGAAAATAACTCTTTCATATTAAAAGAGTTATTTTCATTTTTAACTATATTTTAATAGTTTTATATTTCTTTTTAAACATAATTTTCCGAATAATATCAATGGGAAAGACCGTTAAGGCTAAACCGATGGCTAATAAAAATTCGACTTTAGTTAAACCAAAAGTACGGAAGATTTCGCCACCCTGGTAAATAATGTATATTTGAGCAATAAAGATAAAGGAGAAAATAAATAGAAATACTTTATTAGTTTTTAAATTAGCCAAAATATTGATGCGTTCCGTTCGGGCATTAAAGGCATTGAAGATGCCCATGAAAATAAACATGGCAAAGTAAGCCGTCATTAAATATTTATTATCCGAACTAAAACGAATGATTTGTTTAAAAATAGGGAGTTTTAAAAATAAGATGCAAATAATTGCACAATAAAGACCAGTAACAATTATTTGATTATACATATATTTATTCATGATTGGTTCGTCTTTTTTCTTAGGAAGTTCTTCCATATATTCTTTTAAAGGGGATTCAAAAGAGAAGGCGAGTCCGGCGAAAGTATCCATAATCATATTAAGCCAAAGCATTTGAATAATAGTTATTGGAGTGGCTACCCCAATAAAAGAACCAATAATTGATAAAACTAAGGCACACATATTGACTGTAAGTTGATAAATAATAAACCGTCTAATACTTTTAAAAATCGTGCGGCCATAAATAATGGCTTTACAAATAGAGTTAATGTTATTATCTAAAATAACAATATCACTAGCTTCTTTGGCTACTTCCGTGCCACTGCCCATCGCAAAACCAACATTGGCTTTTTTTAAGGCGGGGGCATCATTAACCCCATCACCAGTCATTCCGACCACAAGATCAAGTTCTTCGGCCAGGCGCACTAAGCGACTTTTATCTTGAGGTAAAGCCCGAGCCACGACAATGATTTTGGCAAGCATTTTTTTAATATCTTCATCACTTAATTTATTAAATTCGGCACTTTCTAAAATTTTTTGCTCGCTACTAGTACAAAGACCAACTTCTTTGGCAATAGCTAAGGCGGTATCTTTGGCATCGCCGGTGATCATGATGGTTTGAATGCCGGCATTTTTAATCGTGGTAATCGCTTCTTTAGCTTCATCTCTGATTTCATCTTTTATTTCGGCTAGGCCTAAATAAGTTAAATGATCGAGACTTTTACCATAAGCAAAAACGATAATTCGGCTAGCATTTTTGGTTAAATTATTAATTGTTTTTTTGACTAAATTTTTATTAAAAAGAAATTTTACTTGGCCGTCAGTATCTAAATAGCTAGTAACTTTATCTAAAATTTTCTCGGCGGCTCCTTTAATAAAAATGGTGCCATCGCTTAAGGTAACGGTGCTATATTTTTTGTTACTATCAAAGGCATCTTTACTTTTAATGGTGGCGCTTTTCGTTTTATCTTGGCCAATAAATTCTAGAATAGCCCGATCGGTTGAGTTACCTCCAATGATTTTGCCTTCACTAAGTTTACTATCATTATTATAAAAACAAGCCTTATAAACATATGAATAAAATGTTTCATATGTTTTTAAATCTTGGCAATTTGTAAATTTTTTGCCATTATAGGCTAAAAAGTTGGTTACTTGTAAAACACCTTTGGTTAAGGTTCCGGTTTTGTCAGTAAGTAAAAGATTTAAACTGCCCGCGGTTTCAATACCGACAAGCTTTCGGACTAAAACGTTATCTTTAAGCATTTTTTTCATATTGCTAGATAAAACTAAAGTTATCATCATGGGTAGTCCTTCAGGGACAGCCACGACAATTATGGTAACCGATAAAGTTAAAGCATAAATTAAATGATTTAACATCACGGGAAAGTTCGTAAGCGTTTCTTTAATTAAAACAGGGTCAAAATTATTATCAATGACTAAACACGAAAAAAGGTAAGAAAGGGAGGCAAGAACTGCCCCGACATAACCAATTTTACTAATGGTTTTGGCCAGTCCTCTTAGTTTTAATTTCAAAGGACTGTCGGGCACTTTTTCTTGTAATTCTTGAGATATGGCTCCATAGATGGTTTGATCGCCCACGGTCGTAATTTGCATTTTGGCATTCCCGGCATAAACAACCGAACCGCGAAAAACTTTATTTTGATTTGTAATATTTCGCCCATTAACTTTTTCTTTTTTAGCTTCTTTAGTTTCGCCATTTAAGGCCGATTCATCGACACTTAATGTGCCATCAATAATAATCCCATCGGCCGGGATTTTATCCCCACTGGCAAGAACAACCACATCCCCCACAACTAAATCACTAATAAAAACTTCAGTTAAAATGTTATTTCGATAAACTTTGGCTTTTATTTTGGCCGATTCTTCTTGTAACCGATTAAAAGCTTGTTCGGAACCATATTCGGATAAAGAAGAAATAAAGGAAGCTAAAAAAATGGCAATTAAAATTCCGATGGTTTCATACCAATCAAAACTTTGAAAAAGTAAAACAATTTTAATGGCTAAAGCAATCAAAAGTATTTTAATAATTGGATCGCCAAAGGATTCTAAAAGTAATTGCCAAAAAGTATTTTTCTTGCGTTTCGTAATGCTATTCGTACCATATTTTTTGCGATTGTTTGCGACTTCCGTGTCATTTAGTCCCATGTTTGCCTCCTGTTTAACTATATGAACTTGTCCATTTTTTATGATTTGTGTTAAAATAAAAAAGAAAGTAGGGAAGCCATGAAAATATTTTTAAATTGGGGCCATATGGTAGTATTATTTTTAATTATCTTTTTATTTATTATTGCTTTTTATCGGGCCGATTTTATTAAAGTTAAAACTTATAAGGCCGAGGATTTTGGCATCAAAACCGAAGAAAGTGCTCTTGATACAGATAACGATGGGGTAGAGGATTACACCGACATTTTAAATGGGGCTCGCGAATTTGTAAGTAAAAATCCGAAATATAAAAGTAAATATTATGAAGGGGGATATCCTACCGATGGCTATTATGTTTGTACTGATGTTATTTGGTATGCGTTATCTAAGGCCGGTTACGATTTAAAAACTTTGCTAGATGAAGATATAAAAAATAATCAAAGTGATTATGATATAACAACCATTGATCCGAATATTGATTTTCGTCGGGTTAAAAATATTAAAGTATTTTTAGATAAATATGCCCTTAAATTAACGCTTGATCCCACTGAAATTGAAAAATGGCAAGGTGGGGATATTGTTACATATCCAAATCATATTGCGATTGTCTCCGATAAAAGAAATAAAGAAGGGATTCCTTTTATTATTCATCATGATGGCGGTCTGAAATACGAAGAAAATGCTTTGGAAGAAAAAACAATAACTGGACATTATCGCTTTACTTTACATGATGTTAACGAATAATAATGGAAATTTATAATATATTATGGTATAATTTATAAACGTGAGGATAAAAATGTCAAATAGTAGTGAAATAGATTTTAATTTAATTGTTAATGATATATTAAAAAATGATAAATTTATTAATTTAAAGTATGAACGCCATCATGGTATTTCGCGGATGGATCATTCTTTGCATGTGGCACGAATTACATTTTTAGCTTGTAAAAAAATGCATGTAGAAAAAATTGAAGAGGTAACGAGAGCCGCCTTATTACATGATTTTTTTGTAAGCTCAGAGATTAATAAAAGAGCCTTTATTGCTCATCCGGAACTAGCTTTAAAAAATGCGTGTACGGAATTTGCTTTAAATGATATGCAAAAAAATATCATTGAATCGCATATGTTTCCGGTTTCGGTGAAAATGCCAAAATGTAAAGAAAGTTTTTTAGTATCTTTAATTGATAAAATTGTTTCCGTTTACGAAATGATGAAATATAAAATTCCCATTGAATTAGGAGCTATTTTATTATTTGTTATTAACTTTTTAGCTATTCAAAGATATTTGTGATAAAATAACTTTAGATGTCCTCGTAACTCAGTTGAATAGAGTAATCCCCTCCTAAGGGATAAGTCATCGGTTTGAGTCCGATCGAGGACGCCATTTTTTTATAAGGTGAAAAAAATGCGAGAAGTTTTAAAATTTAAAGATAATAATATTGAATACTTGTTATTAGTCCAAAAGGGTAAGCTTATTCCGGCCAAAAAAATAAATCAAGAATTGATTTATGATTTAGATGATGCCGAAATTTTATTAATAAAACAAGTATTTTCTAAAGTTATGCCGACGAATAAAGTGGTAAATTTAGGCATTTTAAATAAATTTAATAAACAATTTAACCATTATTATGATTATCTTAATCATTATCATTTGTTTTGGGAACAAAATAAAATTCCCAGTTTAACTGATTTTATAAAACTAAATATTATTTATAATAATGAATTAGAATATGATTTAATTGATGATGTAAAAAAAAGAGCAAAGAATAAAAAAATAGAGCGAATTATTTATCAAGGAACCAAAGCTTTAGTCGTTATTTTATCGATTGTCGATATTTATTTTTTTGTTAACTTTGGTTCGGTGATTTATCAAAATTTAGAAAGTTTTTATGTAAATCCGGCTTTAAATAAAATTGAAGAAGTATTGGATATTGCCTATGCTAATCCTTTAACTAATACTGATGTAATTAATTATCTTAAGAAAAATCCTAATTTAAATAACGAAGAAAAAGCATATTTAACTTCTTTTAGCGACTTTTTTACCGATGAACTACCTTATATTGATCGGCGAGATTTAATTGATAATTTAGAAAATCTTAATCCAATTTATTATCCAGAGAAAAATGAAGAAATGCGCGGAGCTTGGTTTAATTCTGGCGAAGATATTTTTAAAATTAAAATTTGGGAAAGTCAAAGCACAGATCAATTTTTAGCGGAAACTGATAAATATGTTTTAAGACATGAATTTTTTCATGCTTGGTCCCAAAAAACGGGTCCTAAATTGGCTATTGGCAATTATTTATATGAATTTTTAAATCATACTTTAAGCAATGAATATGCTTATGTTTTACCTAACGAAACCGAATATGACAATAGTTATACGGAATTAGAAAATTATGGTCGAGTTTTTTTCGAATTAATTGACGCCGATGTTTTAAGAGAATTTCATGTTACCAAGAATTTAAATTTATTAATTACCGAATTAAAAAAAATAATTCCTAATGAGGAATCGGCTTATCAATTAATTGCGCAAATGGATGAATATTATCAGGCTAAAAGAGAACATGTCAATGATAAAGAAGATCAAGAAAAAGCCGAAGCTTTTCAAGAGGCAGATAATCATTTAAAAAATTTATTAACCCTTTATTGGGAACGAAAATATAATCAAAAAATCACGGAAGATTGGTATATTTATTTTTTATTAAATCCTCAAGATGCTTTTCCGCAAATAAAAGAAAAATTTCCCGATTATCAAATTGCATATATAACTTTTGAAAAAGCTTATTTCAATCCGCGATTGGATTCAACTAAAAAAATTAAATTAAAACTCACGGATAATAAGGAAATTGTAATTAATGATGCCGGAGAATTAATTTTAGACGAAGAAAATGGTCTAAAGCGTTAAAAAAAAATTATAATATAAAAAAGGAGAAAAGATTATGGAATTTGCTAAAGTTTTAGAAGAAAGATATTCAGTGCGTAGTTTTCAAGACAAAAAAATTGAATCAGAAAAATTAAAGGCAATTTTAGAAGCGGCTCGAATTGCGCCAACGGCGAAAAATCGCCAACCAGTCCGAATTTATGTATTTGAACCGGCGAAATATCAAGAAAAATTAGGTGTAACTTTTAAGATGATGTATAATGCCCCTTTAGCTTTAATGGTTTGCGTTGATACGAAAGAAGCCTGTTTTTTAGGAATTGAAGAAGGGTATAACACCGGCGAAATGGATGCTTCCATTGTAGGCGTTTATATGATGCTTAAAGCTTGGTCTTTGGGCATTGGTTCCGTGTGGGTTCGTTATTTTAATAGTAAAGATTTACAAACTAATTTTAATTTGCCTCCAGATATAAAACCAGTTTTTTTACTACCAATAGGATATGCTAGTAGTAAGGCCCAACCATCTTTAATGCATACGGATAAGAAAAATTTGGATGAAATAGTTACTTATTTATAAAAATCGGCCCAAGGGTCTTTTCTTTTTAATCTTTTAATAGCTTCGGCCATCGTTATTTCATTAGGTTTTACTTTATCAAGTTCGCTCCAACGAATAGGCATGGAAACGGGACAACCAGACCGCAAACGAATCGAGTAGGGAGCAACTGAAGTTGCCGAACGCGTGTTCCGCACCCAGTCGATAAAGATTTTGCCACGTCGAGCTTTTTTCCGAATATTACTCGTGTATTTCTCGGGCCATTTGGCTTCCATGAGCAAGGCAACATTGTGAGCCATTTCGCGAAAATCTTCCCAGTTAATTTGCTTTTTCATGGGGACAACGACATGATAGCCTTTACCACCACTGGTTTTAAGATAACTTTTTAGATTTAATTTATCTAAAATTTTTTTTAAATCTTTTACCCCTTCCCGGAGTTTATCTAAAGCCAGTTTCTCATCGGGATCAAGATCAAATACCATGACATCTGGTTTTTCTAAAGCATCAACTTTACTGCCCCAAGTGTGAAATTCAAAACTATTCATTTGGACTTCACTAATTAAGCCTTCGCTATTAATTAAGTAGTAGTAATCTTCTTTTTCGTTAGTTTCATTTTTAATTAGTTTTTGCCCAATTCCGGCATTTTTATTTTCTAAATGTTTTTTAAAAAATTTTTCGCCTTGCATGCCATCAGGACATCTAATTGTACTGATAAGGCGATTTTCAACATAAGGTAACATTCTTTTAGCAATTTTGTGATAATACCAAACAATATCCATTTTCGTTATTTTGGGCCGCGCAAAAATTACTTTGTCGGGATTGGTAATCGTAATATTTTCGACAATATTATTTTTTTTACTAGTTTTACTTTTAGTTTTTTGGTGCTTAGCAATTTCTTCCATAGTCCTTCCGGTTTTAATACTGGTTTTAATTTTCGTAATGTCGGTAAATAAACTGACGTTATCTTTTTCTTTAATTAAAAGCCAATTATCTTCTTCAAGATGGATTAAAGTCCAAGCACCTTGGAGACGTTTGCCTTTTAAAACAAATTTAAAAGCTTCGGTTTGAAAATTCTTCGAAATTTTCGTTAATGGTTCCCAAGTACCTTCATCCCAAAGCATGACGGTGCCACCACCATATTCGCCTTGAGGAATTGTGCCTTCAAAGGTCCGATAACTTAAAGGATGATCCTCCACCATAATTGCTAAGCGGCGATCTTTAGAGTTATAAGATGGGCCTTTCGGAACTGCCCAGCTTTTTAATGTACCATTCCATTCTAAACGAAAGTCAAAATGGTCTTTCCGCGCCAAATGATGTTGCACACAAAAACGTAATTTTTTAGTGGATTTTTCGATTTTGCCCATTGGTTCTTTAGTTTTAGCAAAGTTCCGTTTAGCATTATATTTTTTTAATTTTTCAGTCATTTTAATCACTAATACTAGTGTGGAAAAAAGTGCAAATATTTATTCTAAAAAAGAAATAAATGTTTAAAAATTACTTGAAATTATATTAAAAAATAGTCTATAATTATTTTAAGGACTAAAAAGAGATAGTTCGTTATATTGGGGCGAGCACCTTATTTGAAAAGATAAGGTGTTCATTTTTTATGCTTCTGAAAATTTTGAATTAGGTATAAAATTGTCGTAAGAATAATTAATTAAATATTTTATATCTTTGTTCTCATAGGGCATCATCTTACTTTTGGCAAAAAAAGTTATAAAAAAGAGACAGTCTTCAATGAAACTATCTCGGGTGGACGTAAAGTCCTTTGATTAACAAAAGTGGGTATTACCCCTTTGTTGGCATAATATTAACATTTTTCATGGTTAATGTCAAATATTTTCAACATTTTGCTGTAAATCTATCTTTCAATTCATTATCTATTAAATCTAAAATTTCTTTAGAACATTTTTTATGTCCTATTATATCATATTCATTTATTAGAGATAATATACGTGTTTTTGATATTGTTGTTATTAAACTACAACATGCATATGTGTTATTTTTGTTTGTTTTATAATAGTCTAAAACATTATGTAATTTTTTTTCTTTAACCAAATTATTATCACATAAAATTAATTGATTTTGTATTTCATTAATTAAATCATAAATTAATGTTTTTAAATTCAAATTAAATTTACCTTTAGTTGATGTGAGAGGTATAACTGTTAAAATGTTGTTTTTATAATTATCATAATTATTAAGAACAATTGCAAAATGTATTTGTGACATTTCCGATCCTAATCCAACACCAAAATCAGCTTTTATTATAGTTCCTCTCTGATATTTTTTATATCTTTTTTCTTCTAGTTGTAAATTTTCATCAATTTTGTTTATATTTTCTTGCATTTCATTTGCTTCTTTTAATAATAAATTTGATTTTTTGAGTAACCAATCATCTAAATAGGAAAATTTGTATGGCAATCTTTTTTCAATTATTTGGTTATAATTAATATAAGATTTGTCTAATTTAATATCATCTTTTAATTTTTCTGTTTGCGTTATCATTTTATTATCACTCCTTTTTAATATCCTATCAAAAAATAGAAAATGAATTAAATTGTATTATTTTTGATTTCTTATATAATGAAATCAAAAATAAAAAATCCGAATAAATCCGGATAATTTTTAAAACTGGGGCGAAATGTGGGAGTCGAACCCACGCATAATAGAGCCACAATCTACCGTGTTAACCACTTCACCAATTCCGCCATAAGTAATAATAGAATACCAAAAATATTGGTTAAAATCAAGTAGTAGGGGTATTTTCTTCGAGAATATCTTTAATAATTTGATAAGAGGCGATTAATTTGGCTAAATTAAAAGTAGCGTTAGCACTGGATGGACTAGGTAATAAAAATACTTTTTTATCACATTTAATATATTTATTAAAGATATCATAAGATTTTTTGCCCGTACAAAAAATGTATTCAATATTGGTTTTTTTAATTAAACTATTGATATCATTGGGTTTGATATTTTTGATAGAAGCATCGGAAGAAGCGGTAATATCACATGATTTAATGGTATCCCATAAAGCAATGTTATGAGTAAGTAAAAAGTTTATTTTGTCTTCGTTAGAATTTAATTTTACATTAAATAAATTTTCCATAATCGGCCAAAAGCGATTTTGGGTATTAGCATAATAAAAATTCTTTTCCCGTGAAATAACACTAGGCATACTACCGAGAATTAAAATATAAGAATTTTGATCATAAATGGGTTTTAAAGGATGAATTACATGCATAAACACTCCTTATTTCTTTTGCATTTTAATTAATTTTGCATGCACAACAATTCTGTCGCCCGTATTATTTTGGCAAGTTGATAAAGTAAGAATTTTATCATTTTCGTCCACTGAAGTATTAATTGAAGATACATTTCTTTTTTTCATAGTATCAAGCCAATTAATTTTTTCTTCTTTGGTTTTAAATTTAGGTGTTATATAATAGCTTTCTTCTTTAATCGTATAAATGGAAAATATTTGATATAAATAATCATTGGTAAGGGTTGATATATAAATAACATGATTATCTTTATTATTTTGATTTTTCTTTTTTAATAAATTTTTTAAAGTTCCAAACATCGTCGTATTTTTTAAACCATGACCATAAATAATGGTATTGTCATCAGTAAAATCAGGATTGTTCCGAAAATCTAAGAAAATCCATCCATTGCGATTCTTTTTCTTATCAAAAGCATGGGTTAAATAATATTTATTATCATTTGCTTGGACAATAGGATAATTTATATTACTATTATTTAAATGGATAAAAGCTATTGTATCTTTATTAATTTTTACTAATTTTGTTAAATCAACACTTTTAAAAGGCATTTTTATATAATTCCAATAGTCATTATTTTTATCTTTAGGTGAATTTATTAATTTTACATCTTTAGTATCTTCTTGATCTTTTATGGTGTAGCTTTCATTAATACTATTGATTAAATCATTAGTTTTTTTAGTATCAATAACCCATTTAAAAATGTCTACGACATTAATAATTAAGATAATACTTATAATAGTTATTAGAGCATAAAATAATATTTTTTTTAATTGATTAATTTTTTTAGTTTTATTATCTACTTTTTTAGTTTTCTTTTTATTAGTTGTTCCTTTTTTAGATGTTGTTTTCTTTTTTATATTTTTAGGACTTTCTATAGCTTTCTTTTTCATTTTTTTCTCTTCCTTTTTTGGTTAGATTATATAACACTATTAGAAAAAATGCAAAAATTTTTAGGGAATATATTATATTTATATTATTAAAAAATATAATTTAAAAGGAAAAATAAAAATTTTTGTTGACAATTGTTAAAAAAGTGTTAGAGTAATAAACATTAAAATTTTTAGGAGGTTTGCGGTAAAAATTATGAAAACTAAGGGGAATAGTTTTGGTGGAAGAATAATGAGAGGATTTTTAGCCATATTGCTTTTATTTCAAAGTTTTATAGGCTACATACCTATGGCTTTGGCAGCAGGTGATGAACAAGACATTGCTAATGCAGGAGATTTAAAAAGTGCTTTAGAAAATCCAAGTAACAATAAAGTATTAAAGCTTAGTGCCGAAATTACTTTAACGAGTACTATAACTCTAGGAGAAGGTAGCTATGTTGTTGATTTAGCAGGTAATTCAATAACTAGTACATTTAGTAGTACGATGTTTAAAATTGATAAAGCAACTACAAATCTAAAGATTACTAATTCTAATAACGAAAGAGCAGATATAACTACTACTACAGGTGGAAATGTTCTTAATATAGATTCTAAAGCAACTACTGCTAAAGCTACTATGGAAAATATTAAATTTAGCGGT
Source organism: uncultured Bacilli bacterium (assembly GCA_947632275.1). Lineage (GTDB taxonomy): Bacteria > Bacillota_I > Bacilli_A > RF39 > UBA660 > Onthocola_B. The sequence continues at coordinate 10,991 of CANROR010000025.1, forward strand.
GCTTTTAGTAATATGTTAGGTAGCATCGCTTTAGCCAATGCAGGTGATGTGACAATAACAAATTGTATCTTCGATCAAATTAAAGTTTCTAGTTCTATGGGAGCCGTTATTAGTTCGAAAGGCAATTTAGTATTAGAAGGGAACACGTTTACGGGTAAAACAGAAAATAAGGGTTCTCTTGTTTATGCAAATACTGCAACAGTAACTATGGAAAATAATATTTTTAAGGATAATAGTAATACAGAAACGGGGAAAAATAATGGTGGTGCCGTATCCTTAATTAATTGTAATTCTACTATTATTGGCAATCAATTTATAAACAATAAATCAACTACTGCTGGTGGAGCCTTATATGTAGGTGGTGTTGCAGTTAGTAACAATAATAAAATAATTTATAATACTCTAATCAAAAATAATTTATTTGAAAATAATCAAACTAAAAAACAAGGTGGAGCAGTTTATATTTCATCTATGAATAATACTTTTATTGGCAATACTTTAAAAAATAATAAAACAACAAATACTAATGATTTTGCTTATGGTGGAGGAATATATAGTATTGAAAATTATCAAGACACTTATGCAGATAATATAATTACTAACAATTCATCACTAAAAGGTGGAGCAATATTTTTCCAAAGCAAAGAATTAAGACCAATGGATTATGAACAAAGAGTTTTAACATTAAGAAATAATCAAATAAAAAATAATACAGCTCTTAATGAAGATCCTCAAGCATGTGAAAATAATGATTCTTATTGTGGTCAAGGTGGAGGTTTATATATTTCACTTGATAATGAAATTAAAAACATTAATATTAATATTCAATCAGGAGAATTTATAGGTAATAAAGCGACTGATGGTGGAGCTATCTATTTTGGTGATGAATATAAGGAAGATAGTAAATTAGTCTTAAAGAAAGTATTAATTACGAATAATAAAGCGGCGCGTGGAGCAGGAATATGGTTATGCCCTAAGGCTAAAACAATAATGCATTCTACTTTAGGTGGCGCAATATATGATAATTTAACAACGGGCGATGTAACTTATTATTTTGGTGCTGATAAAGCTTATAGTCAAAAATTATTATCAGCAGGTGATGATATCTTCTATGAAGGTATGAAAAAAATCGATGGCATTACGGATAGTCAATATGGTCCAACAAAATCCGATGAAAGCGAAGATTCAATGGTTAATCCACGATCAACTTTAAAAGTTATTAGTCGGACATGGTCTGGTAAGAAAGTTGATTGGTATCAAGATGAAGTTGATAAAAGATATCGGGAAAATAATTTCCGTAATCTGTTTGCGAAAGATGATCCATATCTTGTTGGGGAAGATAAAGGTGGAACTAAAGATTTAGTAGCTTTACATGGTGAAAAAACCGGTGAAGAAACTGACGCTTTAATTATTATGAAAGATAATACGGCAGAACGTCGTGGTGGGGCAATATTTACTAATAACGTAATTGATTTAGGTCTAGATGAAGATATTGATATAACTGTTAAGAAAAAATTAGTTGCAGATAATGATAATTTATTACCTAAAAATGTTTTGGTAAATCTAGTTAGAATTGATCCTAACGGAAAAGAAGAAACAATCGAAAAGAATATTGAATTGAATAAAGATAATGAATGGTCTTATACTTTCTATGAATTACCTGCGCGGAATGAAAAAGGCGATTATCAATATCGAATTCAAGAAACTGATGATAAATATTTAGTAGCAGCTGAAAGTAGCAATGGCGAAAATGGTAAATGTAAAACTAATAAAAATTGTACTATTACCTTAACAAATAAATATACGGAAGAAAAAGAAGAAATTCCTGAAGAAGGAATTGGCGATGTGGAAAATCCTAAAACAGGTGATAGTATTTATTGGAATATCGGTTTTTCATTAACATGTGGTCTTGCTCTTGGCGTATTATTAAAAGCTAAAAAAAGAAAAGCTAATTAAATATGATTTAAGAGGATAATAGAGATATTATCTTCTTTTTTTAGAAAAAAATTTAAAATTGGTTTTAAAAGCTAAATTATTTGCTATAATTTAAAAGAAATAGGTGATGTAAAAAATGGCTAATTTAGAAATTGTGGTAAGTAATTTTAATAAAGAAATCTCCGTTATAAAAGAAATGGATGCTATAAAGAAAGCCGGTTTTAAAAAAGTATTTTTGCAATGGTATAATCGGACTTGGCCTATATCGCAAGAAGAACAATTTTTGTATGCTCAAGAAATAGGCTTGGATGTTACAAAGATGCATTTAGGATATGATAAAATCAATGATTTATGGCGGGAAGATGGTGATTATTTAGTTGAAAGATATATTAATGATTTAAAAATTTGTCAAGAAAAAGGCATTAGTTTAGTAATGATACATATCACGGGTAAAAATACGCCGCCTTATAATGAAATGGGTTTAGAGCGCATTAAAAAAATTGTTAAATATGCCGAAGAAGTAAAGGTTAAAATTGCGTTAGAAAATGTGGAAGATCCCGGTTATTTAGAATATGTTTTAGCAAATATCGAAAGTGATTTTTTAGGAATATGCTTTGATTCTGGTCATTTTCATTGTTATTTTCAGGATAATTTTAATTTTAAGTTATTTAAAGACAAAATATTCGCCGTTCATTTACATGATAATCATGGCCTTAAGGATGAACATTTATTACCTTTTGATGGCAATATTGATTGGTTAAAAATTGCGCAAGAACTAAAAAATTGTCATTATTTTGGGCCCATAATTTTGGAAGTAATATATCAACGCGATTATCTAAAAATGAGAATCGATGAGTTTTACCAAAAAGCTTATGAAGTTGGTTTAAAATTAGAAAAATTATTTAAATAAGAAACTAGGAAAAAATTATTCATAAACTATATATAGGTGAATTCTTATGAATAATTATCGAAAAGTAAAAAAATATTTCGAAAATAATAATTGTCCAACCAATTATTGTATGGTAATTGGACCAACTGGACCGACTGCTCCGATGACATAAACCAAGAGAAATAATAGCGAAATTTACTGATAACATAAAAGACATAGAATAATTGAGTT
>CANROR010000026.1 GCA_947632275.1 uncultured Bacilli bacterium
TTGGTATCGTCATTGGCTAGTAAATGTGCACTTAATTCTACACCATCACCTAAACTTTTACTATCTGGACCAAAATTATCTTGACTAGCATTTATAACAATATCACTATAATCTTTTATTCCATCACTATTATGTTCATCGTTTATAGTATCATCTGTTACATTGATATCTTTTAAACTAAAGGTTAGGTTATCAACAGTTCCCGTTTTAATTTCAACTTGAGTAGAAATTCCATCACTTATTTGAGATTGGAAGTAAGCATAAGAAAAACCAATGACTAACAAAAGAAAGGTTACAAATACAACAAGCATATATTTCTTTTCAATTGGTGACATTTCTTTTAACTTATTCCAATTTTCTTTCATTATTACCTACTCCCTATCTTTATTATTTTAACCCTATTATGATTCTAGATACATTATACATTTAATTAGATGTTAGTTCAAGTTATGCTTCTTATCTATTATCTATTCTATATCCCATTCTATCAAAAAAAAAAAAAAAAAAGCAAGAGTTGCCTCGGTTTTCTAAACGTGGACTCTTACTTTTTAGTTTAAATTACTATGCTAAGAATAGAATGAAAGAAATAACAAAGAAAGCTAAACCTAAAACCATTGTAGCCCGACTTATGAAAAGTTCTAAGCCTCTTTCTTTCATATTTTGAAATAAAGCATCATTACCACCAGTTATGATTGCGCCGGCATCACTAGCTTTATTTCCTTGCAATAATACGATTGCAATAAGTAGGATTGATATACCTAATAATATATTTTCTAACATTTTAATCACCTATTTTTCTATTTCTTCTGTTTTTTTCTTTCTGGTTGTCTTTGGTTTTTCTACCTTTTCTTCTTCATTTGTTTCTTCGGGAATTTCTTCATTATTGACAATAGCTTCAATTTGTTCTTTCGTAATCGTTTCATACTTCATTAAAGCATCCGATAATTTCATAATTAAATCTTTATTGTCACCAATGATTTTCTTCGCATTTTTATAACATTCTTCAATGATATTGCGTGTTTGTTGGTCAATTTCTAAAGCTACTTGGTCAGAGAAATTCTTAGATTTCGCATAATCTCTTCCTAAGAAAACACCTTCTTGTTTTTCTTCATATTGAACTGGTCCTAAATCACTCATCCCATATTCGGTTACCATACTCCGAGCAATCCTAGTTGCTTTTTTAAAGTCATCAGAGGCGCCAGTCGAAATTTCTTTTAAGAACATTTCTTCACTAACTCGGCCCCCAAGCAGACCAGTTATTTGAGCAAGTAATTCACTCTTAGTTAAAACGGCCATTTTTTCTTCCTTTGGTAACATCATGGTGTAACCTCCAGCCATACCTCTTGGAATAATTGTTATTTTATGAACTTCTTGAGCATCTTTTAGTTTTAAACCAATAACGGCATGTCCGGCTTCGTGTAACGATACTAAACGCTTTTCTTTATCAGTTATCTTCCGAGTTGTTTTCGCAGGCCCTAACAATACACGGTCCGTAGCTTCATCAATTTCATCCATCGTTATGGCATTTTTATTCCGACGAACGGCTAGTAGTGCGGCTTCATTAAGTAAGTTTTCCAAATCGGCACCACTAAAACCTGGCGTTCTTAAACTAAGATTAGTTAAATTAACATCACTAGCTAAGACTTTATTTTTGGCATGAACGGCTAAGATTTGTTCTCTTTCTTTCGAATCTGGTAGACTTACCGTTACTTGACGATCGAAACGACCAGGTCGAAGTAAGGCAGGGTCTAAAACATCAGGTCTATTCGTCGCGGCAATAATAATGATTCCTTCGTTTTCGCCAAAACCATCCATTTCGGTTAATAATTGGTTTAAAGTTTGTTCTCTTTCATCATGGCCACCCCCTAAACCGGTTCCTCTTTGACGACCTACGGCATCAATTTCATCAATGAAAATTAAGCATGGCGCATTTCTTTTCGCTTCTTTAAACATATCGCGGACGCGACTAGCTCCGACCCCCACATAAAGTTCGACGAAATCCGAACCACTTATAAAGAAGAATGGGACATTGGCTTCCCCCGCGATCGCTTTCGCTAGTAAAGTTTTACCAGTTCCCGGAGGACCTACAAGTAAAACACCCTTCGGAATTCTCGCTCCTAATTTTTCAAATTTCTTCGGATTTTTTAAAAAGTCAATTAATTCTTCAACTTCTTCTTTTTCTTCTTTTAAACCGGCAACATCTTTAAAACTCTTTTTATCATTTTCGTTACTTAAACGAGCTTTACTCCGCGCAAAATCCATTGAACCTTTATTAACATTAGCCATTCTGGATATTAAAATATAAATACAAACAATGCCTAAAACTAATGGTAACACATTAATGATAATATAAAATAACATATTTTCGCCCGGATCAGATTCCGTTTTATAATCTTTAATATTGTTATTGTTTTCTATTAAACCTAAAATATTTTCGACTTCGCCATTAATAACTTTTGCTTTAAAAGTTTCGTTACTCGCATATCCTTCTAGTTTACCTGTAACATAGTAAATACTTTCATCACTTTTCGGCATTACTACAACTTCGGTAACTTTATCATTTTTAAGTTGCGTAATTAATTCCCCTGTTGTTATTTCATTAACTTTATTACCTTGAAAACTTAAAATTCCAAATACTAAAGCCACCACACAAAGTAAAACTAAATAGGGTAAAAAATTTTTAAAACTTTCACTTTTATTCATTTTCACATTCATCTTTCTCACCTAACCTTATATTTCAATATTATATCATATATTTCTTGCTTTTTTTTCGCAAATTTTGATTTTTTTAAACCAGGTACCCATAATATATTATCTTTACTATCAACAACAATGGGATAACTATCTCTTTTACTAGGATTAACTTTATTATTAATAAATATGTCTTTAATTTTTTGATGACCATTAAAATTTTTAATTGTCATTTTATCGCCATTTTTCCGACTTCTTACCTTTAAAGGCAAATTAATTTCTTTACTATTTAAGCGAATACAATAATTGGAATCATTATCTTCTTTCGTATAAATAATTTCCCAGTTATCAGTTATTATATCACTATTTAAATCATATTCAAAACTATTTTGCCCATGCTTCTTTTTAATAGTTAAATTATTATATTCTTTTAAAGCAATATAATCATTATTTAAATCAATTTGTTTATTTTTACCATCTAACATTTCGATTAATTTTTCCATTTTGGCATTATCAATTTCTAACCAATCATTCTTTTGAATATTCTTAATTAATTTTTCTAAAGCTTTTCTTTTAATAAAAACCGATTCTTTTTTTAGTTTTTCTAAATCTAAAACATTATTGTTAATAACTTTTAAGTTATCAACATAATTATCAATAAATGCTTGAGCCTCTTCTAACTCTTCACTAAATTTTAAATATTTTAAATTTATATTTTTTTCTTCTTTTTGTAAAAAAGGTAAAAGATATTTGCGATATCTATTTCTAGTATGCTTATTTGAATTATTACTTTTATCAATTTTATAACTAATCTTATTTTCTTTATTATATTTTAAAATATCTTTTTTACTATAAAAGATAAGGGGTCTTAAAATAACCATATTTTCATAACAATTTTGTTTTTTAAAACCTAAATAACCTTCTAAAGTACTTCCTCGCGTAATACGCATCAAAATACTTTCAATTAAATCATCGCCATGATGGGCTAAAAGTAAATATTTGGTCTGATACTTTGTTAAAACATTTTGAAAATAAGCATATCTTAATTGATGACCTTTATGTTCATTAAATTTATTTTGAAAATCAAGATCAATCGTTTCATAAATTAAATTGTTTTTTAAGCAATAATTTTTTACAAATTCTTGTTCTTTTTTACTTTCTTTGCGTAAATTATGATTAACATGCGCCACAATTACTTGCCATTTTTTTGAAAACTTCAACTCACACACGAGATTTAAAAGACACATGGAGTCTGGCCCTCCACTTACGCCAACGACAACTGCTGCTTCATCACAAATATTTTTTTCTAAAAATTCTTTGGCTTTATCCATTTTTCCCTCGCACAAAATATTGTATCAAAATTTATAATTATTGCAAGAAAAACCTAATTTTTTAAATGAAAAAAGCAAATTATCTTGCTTTCCCTTTATAATCTTTAAATAATTCATCATACATATTTTGCATAATATTATCATTTAATTTTTCAATAATTTCTTGTTCTAAAGCTTCAAGTTGTCTTTCACAAACACTATAAATAACATTTTCGGGTTCTAAAGTTAAAAAAGGTTTTCCGCTTTTAAGACCCTGATTTAATTTTTCTTTTTTGACCATATATGTTTTAATAATATCTTCAGCTTTTTGATATAATAAATTACGCGATGCTTCATCTTGAATATTTTTGATTTTTTCAATTAAAACTTTGGTTATTAATAATAATCTTTTTTCGAGATTATTATCGGCGATAGCATCAATTTCTTGAGCAATTTCTTGTTTTAATTCTTGAGCCTGAATATTTCGACTATCCATCAAAGCCACCAGTTTAGCTAGAACATTTTTTTGTTTTAAAATATCTTCATATTCAGTTTCTAAATCTTTAGCAACATAAAAAATGTCATGAGATAAATAATTTTGAAGATAAGTCTTTGCACTCGTAAGTGAATTCGAAATCGATAAAATATATTCCGAAATTAAAATATGGGTATCTTCATCGAGTAACCATTTAACAGGGGATACTTCAATCCAAACATAATCCCCTTTATTATATTTCTGTTTATTAGATAAGGTAACCGGATCAGTTACTTGAAGGCGAACATATTTTTTATCATTAAAGATATATTCTTTAACTTCATAATAACTTTCTTCAACATATTTATCTTTCACTTCCGGAATCATATAAATTTTACCGGTTTCTTTAAGTTCGCCATTTAAATATTTCTCTTCAAGAATTTTTCCTTGTTCGGTTGCAATCCATTGGGGATACGTACCATATTCAATATATTTATAATTTACTTTTAAGGCTCTAAAATTACTTGGTTCAACAGGTGTAAAAGTATATTTTGTAAAAGATTTTTCTTTTATTTCTGGCATTTCTTCATTAAAAATTTTGGTAGCCTCAATCATTGGCCTAATGCCAGACATACCATATCGATTATCAATGATTGCTCCATTCTCATATTGGGAATTCCAACTTAAATGATCATCACCATGATCCGTTTCATATCGATACTCCCGGCGAGCTTTTTTATCATAATTGGTAATATCAATAAATATTGGCCCTACGGAGATACTATCTTTAAATAAACTAGGAATTGATTGGCCTATTATAGTTTTATAATCGGCGCCAATAGCTTTGGCAAAATCTGTTATAGCCGAGAAAGCGCCATATTCTTTTATTACATCTAATCTTTCATCATGACAATTATTTTGTTTATCATAATATTCTTGTAAAAATTCATATTTTATTAATTCCAATTTTTCGTTATTAAAAGATAAACCATAAATATCATTTTGCGCTATTTTTTTGATTATTTTGGCATAAATATCGTTTATATTTTTTTCCATAACTTACTCCTTTATATTTATCTAATTTCTTTTAAATTAAAGATTAACATATCTTTAATATCGCCATCTAATATTTTCTCCGGATTCGTATTTTCATAATTACTGCGATGATCTTTAACTAGTTTATAAGGTTCTAAAACATAACTGCGGATTTGACTACCAAAATTAATACTTTTGACTTCGCCTTTTAACGAATTTATTTCGGCATTTTTCTTTTCTAATTCCTGCATATATAATTTATTTTTTAAAATTTGCATGGCCTTATCTTTATTCTTTAATTGACTGCGTTCATTTTGACAGGTAACAACTGTTTTCGTTGGTAAATGGGTAATCCGGACCGCGGAATTGGAAGTATTGACGGATTGGCCACCGGCACCCGAGGAATGATAAACATCAATTTTTAAATCTTCTTCCTTAATTTCAATATCAATATTGGTATTAAGCTCGGGCATCACGGAAACGGAAGCAAAAGACGTATGGCGACGGTTCCCGGCATCAAAAGGTGATTTCCGGACTAACCGATGAACGCCACTTTCGTTTTTTAAATAACCATAAGCATTAAGACCTTTAATTAAAAGCGTTACACTTTTAATCCCGGCTTCATCCCCTTTTTGGTAGTCTATTTCATCAACAACAAAATCTTCTTTTTCGGCGAAACGTTCATACATTCGCAGAAGCATACTTGCCCAATCACAAGATTCGGTGCCACCAGCTCCAGGATGAATCTCTAAATAACAATTGTTAGAATCAAATTCACCGCTTAACATAACAGATGTTTCTAACTCGCCAATTTGGTCTTTTAATTTGGTTAAATCATCCGCGATTAACGTCAAAAGCTCACTATCTTCATTCATCGTTACTAACGAAAGATCATCGTTTAAGGCTTGCTCTAAACTTTTAACTAAAGCGACATCTTTTTTTAAATTGGCTAATCTTTGACTAATTGTATTAGCATCACTAACATTTTGCCAAAAGTCGGAACTATTAATTATCGTTTCTAAATTAATTATTTCTTGTTCTTTTTGAGGTAAGTCAAAGAGACCTCCTTAAATAATCTAATTTTTCTTTTAATTCCTTTAATTCGGCCATTAAATTATTTTTTTCTATCATTTTATCTCCCTCGATTTAATGTTAAAGTTTTTTGAAAATCACCTAATTTTTTTACTCCTAAAGGATGTTTTTTTAAATCATTTTCGTAAAAAGCAATTTCACTGGCTAAAATCGTCACTCGATCCGTATCATTTCGAATTAATGCTTGCCGTAACTTAATATTTTTTCTTTTAAGTAACAGAATCGTATAATTGACTGCGAGAGCAACTTTAGCCTCATCATCTAGACAATCTTCCACATGATCCGTATAATCAATTTTAGCTAAAACATATCCTAAATATTGTAAAACATATTGCCAATTATCAGGCCGTATATCTTTTTTTAAATCAATTAATTCTTGATAATAGTCGCGAGCTGTAGCCCGAGAGCATTCAATAATTTCCATTTGCCGCGCTTTTACTTTTTCAATTTCTTGATTTATCACACTTTGTTTATTTAACAATAATTTTTCATTTTCCATTTTTTCGTATTCAACTTGCGCGGCTTTAATTTGCTCCCTTTCAATTCCTATTTTTTTTACTAAATTCATTCCATGTTCAAATTTCATAAAGTATCCTTTCTTATTTTAAAAAAATAGATTATTACATCTATTTTTTTGTTTTTGGTTTTTGAGTTGTCTTAGATTTAGGAGCAGTAGTTTTTTTCTTAGCTTCAACTTTAGGTTCCTTGGCTTTTACCGTTTTTACTTCCTTTTTAACTTCTTCTTTACTAGCTTCTTCTTTTTTAGGAGCTTCTTTCTTTTCTTCTTTAATTTCTTCTAATTTACTAAATTGTCTATTTAAAACTAAGATGGCGCCAATTAAAACAACTGCACTAACACCTATAATAGCAATAGCTTTACCAGATATTGTTTTAACTTCTGCTCCTTCAATACAATCATCGCGACCTTCTTCAATGCATGAAACCACATCTTTGTCGCCTTCTTCATAAGCTTGATTTATATATTTTTCTAAATCAGAATTATACATTGTTGCCGCATATAAATCAGATATTATTACAAAAGGTGTTCCCCTACCATCAGCATCTTTAAAACCAGCTTTTTTAAATGTGTTAGCCACTTGTTGTGCCAAATCATAGTCAACTCCTGGATCAAAATTTACATGATCAATGAAAGCTTCTTTTTCAACTATAACAAATTTTTCATTATAAGATTCCAGTCCTTGTAAATATTCTTTTTCTTGTTCACAATAAGGACAACCACCGGCTTCAAACATATAAACTTTAACCGGTTCTTTAACTTCCGTTTCGGCTTTAACATGCCATGGTAATAACGCTAATAACGTTAATAAAAATATACTTACTTTTTTCATACTCTTCCTTCTTTCTTTAATATTATAACAAGAAAAAAAGTTTAAGTAAATTATTTCTTCAGGATTTTCTTGCGATTTAATTCCTTTAGATTAATTTCTGTATCCCAAAAGTTAGCCAATTCTTGAATATTTTTTAAAGTTACTTTTTTAATTAAAGTTAATTTAATCAATTTTGATATTTTTAATCTTCGAGTTTTTTGATTCCCATCTGAAGTCAAAATTTCATCTAAAGCGGTTGCATCATGATTAAGTAAACGATTAATTAGTAAAACATCTTCCGTATACAAATATTTATCATAAGTAAACAAATAAATATCCCGTTCAGGCCCACCCATAATTTCTCTTGTAAATAAATAGCCTTCATTTTTGACATGGCGAATTTCAAAGCCTTTTTCCATTAAAGCCGGAATGAAAAAAGAAGCCCGTAGTTCTTCGTGAATAACCGGACACTCCTCCCGAATAATTTGTTCTTTTAATTTTAATAAAGTTTTTTCATTAAAATTAACTTCATATTTCGCAATTGCTTTTTCCTCTAATTTATAATAAATCATTTCTATCACCTAAAAAAATTATAAATTAAAAGGAACTTATTCTATATCTTCATTTTGCAGATTTATTTATTTTTAGTTCCTAGTTTAATTAAGGAACCAATGGCAATTACGCCCCAGATTACTTGAAGAGTAAAAGAAAACCAGGCATTCTTGGGAAAAAGACCAATAGCCATTAATAAAGCGGCTAACAAATTTAAACTTTGGTACAAAACTCCATTCGTAATTTTCTCCAATGAAAGAAGAAAATAAGCTAGTAAAACTAGTAACATACCTAGCCAACCTAAAATATCAAATATCATAATAATTAAATCCTCCTTTTAAATTTATTTTTTTTGTTCATTGTCGGCATAACTAACACTAAATTTAATGCCAATTAAATTATTGCTAATAGCTTCTTTTTCAAAATCAATCATATCAACCGGCAAATTGTTAATATCAACCCAAATTAATTCCGAGCATTTATCAGGCTCCCTTATTGCAATATTTCCTTGATAATTTTTTAGTTCAAAGTAAACATCATAATAAGATGCCATCGATTTATTTTTCCGATTAGCTACAAAAGTATCAATAATATCATTAATAGAAATAGTTATTCCTAACTCCTCTTTTGCTTCTCTTATTGCCGCCTCATAAGCATTCTCGCCAACATCAACATGCCCCGCGGGTAAAGCTAAATAACCCGGCCACAATTTTGTCCCTTGTCTTCTTTGCAATAAAATTTCGCCCTTCGCATTACGAATTATCAAATAAACCGCTGATAAAAATTTTTCTCTTTCCATATAGATCATCCCTTTAAACTTTTATTAAAATCCAAAACATAGTTTTGGCTTCTTTTATTACTCGACATTATATAATTATTACTAATATTATTCACTGAAATCGGCCTTGATATCTGCTACCATTGCCACTAATGAATTCTTTTTTAATTTATTTAAATCAAAGTTTTCTCTGTGTACTGCCACAGGTATAATGCCAATTCCGGTATCCAAATATATTATTATAAATTTTATATTATGGTTAGCAATATTAACTTCAACATCTTTATAATTTGTTACCTCACCAATAATAAAAGAGCACGGTTCTTTCGCCCCTGTCATAACTCTTCCATCAGCCAATATTTTCGAATCCAATGTAATTACCTTTTTACCAAATGATGATATTTCCACTTCTTTACCAAATCCTAAAATTTTATTCATTTCATCTTCATTTTCAAAAACCTCTAATTGAAAAGGAAATGCGGATAAAAAAACATTTAGATCTTTATTTTCTATATCTTCAGAAATTGTATATCTATTTACCGTTTCAATATCAAAATGTTTTTCCTGTTCTAAATCATAAACTACATAGTATTCATTGGCTTCTGAAGATTCTTCTAACTTTTCTTCAAAGTGCAATTTAGTCTTATGTTCTGATAATAGAACAATATCTATATCAACTAATTCTATAGTATCAGGTCTAACTATAAGCGTAGAAACAACTTTTCCTATTTTTTCATGTGTATGAATGTCTTTAAAAAACGATGTCATATGTATTTTAGTTTTATCTTTACTAACAAATATCCTATTAGCATCCTTTGTATATTTTGTTACAATATCAGAAAATAATTTTTCTTTTAAATCTTCTTCTTTATCAGCTATAAAAGAATTAAAATGTACTGGCATATTATCACCTACTTAAATTAAGTATAACATGATTTTACTGAATCTATCATTAAACATTACATTTTTCAAATTTATTATGTAATCTTTTTTTGTCTTTTATTTGTTATTTAATGATTTAGTAATTAAAATTATAAAAGTATTAATATTAGTGATATAATAAAATAATAAAGTGGTGAGTTAAGATGGAAATAAAAAAGCAAAATAATGAGCGAAAATATTGTTTTAATTGTGGTAAAGAATTAGATACCGAAAACAAGTTTTGTGAATACTGTGGAATGCCCGTGAAAGCTAAAAAAGAACCAAAGGAAAATAAAAGCAAAGATATTATTACTGAATTTACACAAGGACTAGAAAAAATTCAATCTAGACCGACGCCTAAATATGAAGAAAAAACTTCGCTTTTAAAAAAGATGATTGGAAAAGATTTTAATAAAGCTCAAACCAAAGAAGAATTTGAATGGGAATTTGAAGCAAAACGCACAAATGACTTAGTAAATTACATTATAAATTATCCAATTCCTAATTCTAAAGAAGAACTATTAGAATTTATGATTTTAGCTTCTTTTAATGTTGATACAATGGGAAAAGATAATGAAGAAATTCAAAATGCTTGGATTACCAAAATGAAACAAATTTTTCAAAAAGCCAAAATTACCATTAAAAATCCTGAAGATTTAAATAAAATTACCGAATTATATGATAAAAAAATGAAGGAATTGAAAAAACGAAAAGTCAGTAATATCCTAAAAGTTGTCGGTGGCACCATTCTTTGTTTTTTACTTATTGGTTTTATTTTAAATCCTCTTTGGACTATTATTATTCTACTTTTGTTAATTGCGGCCGGATTATTTATTTATTCCATCTTATTTGAAAAAAAGATAATTAGTTTTAATCTTAAACTATCTCAAAAATTAATTCATATTATCTGCGGCATTTGTTTAATATTAGCATTTACTTTATTTATAGTAAATATTGTAACGCATCCCAAAAATCTTTCATCCGAAAATAAAGAACAGAAAGAAGTAGAAAAAAATGTATATTATGAAACGGCCGAAGAATTTGAAAAAGCTTTAAATAATGGAACAAAAGTAAAAGGAGCAACTGTTAAATTTGTTGTAATAGAATATAAACCAGATTCGGCCTTAGGAATTAATTGTTGGGCCGGGAAACATTTGAATTTTATTTCCAAAGAAAAATTAGATGTTAAAAGTGGTGATACGATATTAGGAAAAGTAACTGAAGAAGCCTTTAAAGATCCCCTTGGATCATGGGAAATTCAATATAATGTTTTATCTATAGAAAAGCAAAATGAAGTGGAAGAAAAAGATAATACCGCCGATGATAATAAAGAAGAAAATTCAAATGTAAAACCTATTATAATGCTAGTATTACCAGAAGAATATATTGGTCAAGATGCTAAAGATGTTGAAGAAGAAATGAAAGAACTTGGCTATAAAAATGTAGTTCTTTATACTAAAGAAACAACTGATGCTAACAATAAAGATGGAAGTATTTTTGAATTTAGTATCGCGGGAAAAAATTATGAAAGAGGAGATACATTTAATTCCTCTGATGAAGTAAAAATTGGCTATTGGAAATATGTCGGGAAAAAACTAGATAAAATAGTATTTCCCGAATCTAATAGTAAATTAGGAAAAGATTTCGATGCCGAAATGACATCTGAAAATGTTAGATATTATTTTAATGTTGATGGGTTAAAAAATACGCCGAAATTAAAAAAATATGGCGAAGCTACAATAACTGATGGAGTATATGACTATTTAGAATATTTAAAAAGTTTAGGTTATCAAGTTGAAATTACTAATGTGTCTAATAAAGAACCATATACAGGATACCATACATATGAAACAAATTTTAAAGTTTCGAGTAATGATATAGCTTGGACAATGTATTTATCTATCCAAGATGAAAAATATATTGAATATGAATTTGATATTAATTTAAAATAGAAATTACAATATCTACAAGCCCGCAAATAAAGGCTTGTTTTCACTTGGTACTTGCACATATGTTTTGTATATGCTAAACTTTTAGCCATAACATCTCATCTGCTAAGTTTTCAGTATAATTGTCAAGGAATATTTAAATTAATATTTTCAAATAATATTTGTGTGTCAAATGACATAGTTAAATTCTTAATTTGCATAATTTAAAATCACCTACTTTTTACAATGAAACATTATTTTTCATTAATCATCAAAGCATATGTTTGAATCATTCCTATTGTATCTTTTGTATCAAAATAATTCTTTATATAAAAGCCACATTTTTTATAGCAATTTATAGCCGGTTGATTATTTTTCAATGGACACATTACCAATAATTTAGCTTTTTTTTCTTTATATAAAAATTCAGATAATATATTTATTGCTAAACTTCCAATTCCTTTATTATGCTCACTTAATTCTCCAATAAATACATCAATTTCGTAAATATAATTACCTTTTAAATGATATAATTCTTTATCTTCATCGTTTACTAATTTATACTGAATAATTCCTACGGGCTTTTCTTTATATTCAATCATATAAACTGGAACTTTTGATGTCTTTAAAGTTCTAGGATAATATTTTTCTTTGATTTCTTTATAATTTAATTTTCTTTGTTCAAAACTAGAATATATTTCTTCTTCTTGATACCATTTTTCTAACAATTTGTAATCTGCATCATTATCTTTCAATAATCTAATATTAACATTACCCATAAAATCACGTCCTTTTACTCAAAAAAAGAGAAAGTAAAACAATTACCTCCTCCTCCGCAATTACCAACTAATATCTACATTTTTTGTTATATTTTATATTACATTTATTAACTTTGTCAATTGAATCATCTGCTATTTGTATTTATTATCTGTTTGATAATTTTTATCTTGTTTTTTTATTTAATTTATTAATATATATTTCTATTAAATCTGGATCATTTTGATTTTCAGGTAAATTTTCTAAATCAAAAAATTTCATATTTTTAGATTCATTATCCCATTTTAATTCTCCAGAATAATTTCTAACACAA
>CANROR010000027.1 GCA_947632275.1 uncultured Bacilli bacterium
GTTACCAGTTTTGTGAAAAGTGCTTACTATCTTCTTTAAAGCGGTGGTTTTATTGAATGAAGTTTTTCTTAAGTTAATTATCTTGATAATAATTTTAGAATTATGTCAAAATAAAAGCACTCCTAATAAGTAGGAGCGCCAAACAATAGTAGGTGCTACTTTCTGGTAACATTTACATATTTATTATATACAAGCAATTTAAAATTTTTAGATTAAATTTATTAAAAAGAAAGCTTAATATTGCTTTCCAATATAAACTTTGGTAAAAGCAGGTCTACCACAAACAACACAGGCGCCATCAACTGCTTCATTTTCGATTAAACATCTCGTTTTCATCGTAGTATCATCTTTGATTTTATTTTCACATTCTTCGCTACCACACCAATTAATTTTAATAAAACCAGGTTTAGTTGCTGCTGTCTTTTTTAACTCTTCGTAATCTTTAACTTCATAAATCATTTGATCACGCCGTTCTTTAGCCCGATTGAACATATCTTGTTGGATTACTTCTAATAATTCCTTTACTTTTGGTAAAACTTTAGCTACTGCAACAGTTATTTTTTCTAAAGTATCTCGGCGTACTAAAGTAACTTTATTTTCTTTTAAATCCCGAGCTCCTAGCTCTATTCTAATAGGATAACCTTTAACCTCGGCTTCGGCGAATTTAAAGCCCGGTGTCTTATTGGAATTATCAACTTTATAAGTAATATGATTTTCTTTTAATTGTTGTTCTAAATATTTTAAAGGCTCATCAACTTCGCCAATCGGAATAATAATTACTTTCCAAGGCGCAATTTTAGGGGGCAAAACTAAACCATTGTTATCGCTATGGGTCATAATTAAGCCGCCAATCATTCGGGTAGTACAACCCCAACTAGTTTGATATGGCGTTTCTAGCTTATTATCTTTATTTACAAATTCAATGCCAAAGGCTTTGGCAAAATGTTGACCAAAATAATGACTTGTTCCATTTTGTAAAGCATATCCATCATACATCATCGCTTCAATAGTATAAGTTTCTTCGGCCCCGGCAAATTTTTCTTTTTCGCTCTTTTTACCCGTGATAACTGGCATCGCTAAATATTCTTCTTGAAAGTTTTTATAAATATTTAACATTTGTAAAGTTTCGGCTTGGGCTTCTTCTTTCGTAGCATGCATCGTGTGACCTTCTTGCCATAATATTTCTCTACTTCTTAAAAAAGGTCTAGTTGTTTTTTCCCAACGGACAATCGTACACCATTGATTATATAAAAGCGGTAAATCCCGGTAGGAATGAATAATTTTTTTATAGTGTTCACAAAATAATACTTCACTCGTTGGGCGCACACACATTCTTTCTTCTAACTTTTCTTTGCCACCATAAGTAACCCAAGCCACTTCGGGCGCAAAACCTTCCACGTGTTCTTTTTCTACATTCAAAAGAGATTCCGGAATAAACATCGGCATTTGCACATTTTCATGACCAGTTTCTTTAAATTTTTGATCTAAGACATGCACCATTTCTTCCCAAATAGCATAACCTAAGGGTCTTATTATCATACTTCCTTTAACCGAAGAATAATCGACCAAATCGGCTTTTTTGCAAACATCGGTATACCATTTAGCAAAATCTTGATCGCGATTCGTTATATCTTTTACTTCCATAATTAGCCTTCTTTCTCAGCATCAAATTCTTTTAATTCATTATTTTCCGTCAAAATTTCATTTACTTTTTGCGTCGCATTATTTAGTTTTTCGCTACAAAATTTGGCTAGTTGCATGGCTTCGGTGTATTTATTAATAGCCTCATCTAATTCAACCGTCCCACTTTCTAATTCTTTGACGATTTGTTCTAATTCTGCTAGCGCATTTTCAAAAGATTTTTCCATTTGTTCCTCCTATTCTTTTATTTTACTAACGACAGCTTCAAATTCACCCTCGTGTAATTTAACATTAACTTTATCTTTTAATTTTATATCTTTACTACTTTTAACTAATTTATCATCTACTTTAACTAACGAATAACCTTTTTCTAAAATATTTAAAGGATTAACCAGTTTTAAAGTATTAACTAAAAGCTCATACTTATTTTTTTTCTTATCAAATAAGCTATAAGGATTTTTTAAAATCGGTGATGCCATAATTTTATCATAAACGATTTTTTTACTAATAATAGTTTTATCCATCGTATTATTTAAATTTTCAATTAAATTACTAAATTTTTGTAATTTAACTTCGTAAATAGTCATCGGATTTTTTAAAACAAAACTATGGCGGAGATTTCTTAAGGTAATAAATTTCGTATTAATCATACTTTTAATATTTTTATTTAAGCGAATCCGATAATTATCTAAAAGCGTATTTAAATCTAAAATGGTAGGCACGGCCATTTCGGCCGCTCCCGTTGGAGTTGGCGCTCGAAGGTCGGCCACAAAATCGGCAATGGTCCAATCTATTTCATGCCCGACGGCCGAAATAATTGGGGTTTGGCATTCAAAGATAGCTCGCGCTACTATTTCTTCATTAAAAGCCCATAAGTCTTCAATCGAACCACCACCCCGGCCCACAATAATCGTATCAACCCCAAATTCATCGGCTTTTTTTATTTGTTCTACGATATTCGGAGCCGCATCTTTACCTTGAACTAGGCTCGGAAATAAAATGGCCTGACAAATAGGAAATCTTCTTTTAATTGTCGACATAATATCGCGAACGGCCGCCCCAGTCGAAGCAGTTACGACGCCAATCTTTTCAGGATATTTAGGAATGGGCTTTTTATATTCTTTATTGAATAAACCTTCACTGGCTAATTTTTTCTTTAATTTTTCGTATTCAATATAAAGATTACCTAAACCATCGACTTCCATTTTTTCAATGTATATTTGATAACTTCCTTGGGCCGGATAAGCACTAATTCGCCCTTCCACTAAAACATTCATTCCATCTTCGGGCGTAAAGGTAAGTTTTGCCGCATTTGAGGCAAACATCACCGCATTAATCCGGGAAGAATCATCTTTTAATGTAAAATATAAGTGTCCGGTCGTGTGATTTTTAAAATTACTTACTTCCCCTTTTAAATAAATTTTATTTAAAAAAGAATCGCGATCCAATAGACTTTTAATATAATTGTTAATTTCACTTATTTTTAAATACTTACTTTCTTCCATAGTTAAGACTCCTTTTTACTTCGGTAAGTAAATCATAATTTTTTTGATAATCGGCGAGAATTATATCTTTATCCGGAATATCTAATTTAATTGGCCCTTTTGGCGTCGAGATAGCTTTTTCTTGTTCTAAAGCTAATAGTTGTTTGGCTAAAAATTCGGGCGTAAAGAAATTATACATCTTTTCAAAAATTGGATAATATTCTTTATACGGACTAGCAAAAAAATTTAATAAATCTTCTTTAATCAAAGCTAAACGTTCATTTTCTAATTCTTGAGGATTTTTTATCTTATCCAAGAACTTACGTTTTTCCCACCACGAATTACCATCCAGAGAAGCCGAAATATTATGGACAAAATTGGTAAATGCATATTCGTTATCAAAAACGGCTAAATTAAGAGTATTATCCATCTTCAAAATACCGAAATTGCGCGGTAAACGATCCCAAGAACTTAAGAAAATATCTAAAAAATATAATTTTATAATTTCGGTCATTAAATTAGGCATTTGGGAAGAATATGTCGTCAATGCATACTTTTGATTTAAAAAATCTGCAATTTCAGATAGTGAAGATGAAGCGCTTCGCTTCATGCCTAATTCGGCCATTGTTTGAAACTGCCCAAACCGATTTAAATCTTCACTCACAATAAATACTTCACTTTCATCTAAAGCATTCGGCATAACCAAATAGACTTCGGGACAAATTAAACCTAATTTTTTCGCCAAACTCGTGTAAATTAATTCGTTGGTCGCTAAAGTAAGGCTTTCTAACTTTTGGCTACTGGCATTAGCATCAAAAGCCATTTTGGCATAAAAGTCTCCAGATGTTAATTCCACTTTAGTAGCTTCCGTAGTCTTGGCAATTTTATTGATGTCTCCTTTGGTAAAATTCATTCTTTAATTATCCTATCTAAAACGGCATTAATAATTTTGCGAACCGCATCATCACAATATTTTTTGGCTAGTTCTATCGCTTCATTAATAACGACTATCTCAGGGGTATCGGTATATTCTAATTCATAAATAGCCATTCTAAGAATTGCCGCCCCACTTTTATCAATACGATCAATAGTCCAATCTTTCATATATTTATTGGCTAAATCATCGATTTTTTCTTGATACGTAATAACTCCAAAAACAATATCTTTTACAAATTCATTAGCAATGGTTAAATTTTCATTAATCACTTCTTCGACATCATAAGTAACTTTTTGTTCCTTATAGATATCAATTTGATATAAAATAACCATAATTTTTTCTCTTAATTCACTTCTGGTCATCGTCATTATTGCTCCCTCTTCTCTTATTTAAATTATAGCAAATAATCATTTCAAAAAAAAGCGCAAGTCATACTTTATTAATTAAAATTAACATTTTTCTTTAAAACGTCAAAATCAACATCACCATTTATGCCGGCGATTTTTCCAATGTTAGAAAATTGCCACATATCATAATCACTATAAGAAGTTTTATTCGTATAATGAGCTAACCAAATATTGGCAAAATCTTGGTCAAACCAAAAGTTTTCTAAATAAAATTTACTACTATAAAGCATGCCTTGATATCCGGCTTCTTCGACCGTTTTAATAAAGGTTTTCGCCATATTATTTAAATCATAAAAATTCAAATGATAACTATTCCAATTACTCCAATTTTCCCAGTCAAAACAAATTGGTAAATCTAATTTGGCCCCATCTAAAGTTTTAATTATCCATTTAGCTTCTTCTTGGGCTTCTTTTTCATTCATCGCTTTACTGTAAAGATAAACTCCGATTTTTAAATTGGCTTCTTGCGCTTTTTTAATATTTTCTAAAAAGTAAGAGTCGATATTAATTTCTTTGCCAATTTCACTCCGAATGCCAATGCGCATCATTACAAAGGTAACGCCTGCTTCTTTAACTTGATTAAAATCAATATCACCTTGCCACTTAGAAACGTCAATCCCCATTTCTAATTCCGCCGTTTGATATTTTTCTTGAGCTTCCGCGAATAAAAGATTAGTTTTTGGAGAGGTACTACTGTCATTATTACTTTTGGGTTCAACAACATTTAACGTTAAATTATGGGTAGCTTCATTTTCAAAATCATCGGTAATAATATATTTTATTTTATAGTTGCCAACTTTCGCTAAATCATAATCCCCTTCAATTTGACAGTCTAAATAGCGATCATAGTTATCAGCATAAGTAATTAAATCACATAATTCTTTATCGTAATTTACATTGACGGATTTACTACCACTGCCAAATATTTTGGGAGCTACGGTATCCGTAACCATGTAATTAAAGCTATAATCATAATCGCGATTTTTATATGTAAATTTTACTTTCGCATTTAATTCGCCCGTCTTGCTTGTATCTAGTTTTAAATTAGCAAAAGTAGCATTAGAATCTTCAATTAAATCTTGGAAATTAACTTCATCATAAACATTAATATTCGGAATATCTAAATCAACATAAAAATCCTTAGGAAATTGATTTCTTTGGTATACATAATAAGAAAGGCCTAATAAAATTAATAATATAAGGCCTAACAAAATTAAATAGTATTTTTTAATAAAATTCTTCATATTCCTTCACCTATCATAATTATAGCAAATAATTATTTATTTATCATTTAATTTTGCGAGTTAATTTTAAATCTTTTTCGGATTCGATTTTTATTTCATCCAGTGGTGAATTTATTAATTTGCTATTTATAGTATTATAACTTACTACATAGGCATTGATATCACCTTTTAATGTGGCAATTAATTCTTCTAATTCTTGATTTTTATTATTTAAAATTTCTCTTTGCTTAATTTTTTCTTTTAACCAATTTTCGGATTTTTCTAAAGACCCTTCTTTTAATAAAATATCGGCATCAATTAAATCATCCGTCGTCTTTTGAAAATCTTTTACTAAATTTAAACCTGAATAAATAATATAACCGGGAATAAAAATGGTGGCTAAAATGGCTAAAGCTTGGCTTATAATCAACTCCCACGAAGTAGTTACCGCCAAAAGATAAGTTAGGGAAGGAATGCCAATAAAAGCCAAAATAATGCCAATTAATAAAGCTAATAAGTCTTTCCCTAACCCATTTTTCTTTAGTATGGTTTTCGTTCTTTTTCGCGGATACTTTAAAATGCTAACATCATAGCTTAAATCTTTTATTTCTTTATTAGTATCCACCAATTCCTTCTTAATTTTTCTTTTTTCTTCTTCCTTACTTTCTAACATTTCTTGCGATATTTGATAACCTTTTTTTAATTGTTTTAAAATATTTTCATAATTTTCTGCCATCTAAAACTTCTCCTTTTAAAAATTAGCATTATTATAGAACTTTTAAGGAAAAATAACAAGACAAATACATAATTAATCTGGAATAAAAATAAAATTTAAAGAAGGTAAATATGAAAAATAAACGTTTTGATAAATTATTATTTATTGCAATTATAATTATTGCCGCCTTTGGGATTGTGATGATTTATTCGGCGAGTAGTATCTGGGCCGAATATAAATTTAACGATCCATTTAAATTTGTCAAATCGCAAAGTTTTTTCTTTATTATTGGCATTTTCGCGATGCTCGTTTTAGCTAAAATTGATTATCATATCTATCAAAAAAAAGCTAATTTAATTCTTTTAATTTGTTTTCTACTTTTAGTTTTAGTTTTAATCCCGGGCATTGGGAGTATTAGAAATGGTTCGCGTAGTTGGTTTGGTTTCGGGGGCCTCGGCATTCAACCTAGTGAATTTGCCAAAATCGGTTTAATTATTTACGTAGCCAAATATTTAGCCCAAAATAATCGCATTATTAAAGATATCAAAAATGGTGTATTTCCTTTGCTTTTAGTTATTGGTTTATTCTTTCTTTTAATCATGCTTGAACCTGATTTTGGGACGGCCATGGTTATTGTTTTAACTTTAGTAGTGATGATTTTTATCTCGGGCGTCAAAATTTCCTTTTTCGTTAAAGTTGGGCTTTTAGGTTTGATGGGCATTGTCGCTTTAATTATTATGGCGCCCTACCGGATGCTTAGAATTGTTTCCTTTTTAAATCCGTGGAGTGATCCTTTAGGAAGTGGCTACCAAATCATTCAATCATTATATGCCATTGGCCCGGGAGGCTTGCTCGGTCAAGGCTTTTTACAATCGCGCCAAAAACAATTTTATTTACACGAACCCCAAACTGATTTTATTTTTTCCATTATTTCCGAAGAATTTGGTTTTCTCGGTATCCTAATTGTCGCTTCCTTTTTTGCCTTTATAACTTATCGCATTATTAAAATAAGTTTAAAATGTGATAATTTATTTGCTAAGTATCTTTCCTTCGGTTTAGGAATTGGGATTATTATCCAAGCGTTACTTAATATTGCCGTCGTTATTGGTCTTATTCCCGTCACCGGCGTAACCCTACCTTTCTTTTCTTATGGGGGCTCTTCTTTACTGGTTTCGATGGCTAGCATCGGCATTATATTAAATATTTCGCGAAATTATTAGCTATGAAAAATATAGAAGCGTAAATCACTTTATATTTTCCTACAGGAAAACTTATTGACTTTTTTAAGTTTGCATTATATAATTAATTTAGGTGATAAAAAATGATAAAAAGAGAAACTTACCTATCTAAAATTCGCGAATTTTATAACATGGATATAATTAAAGTTATCACGGGAATTAGAAGATGCGGTAAATCTACATTGTTATTGCAAATAATTGAAGAATTAAAAGAAAATAACATTGATAATAACCATATTGTTTATATTAATTTTGAAGATGTAGAATTTTCTTTTATAAAAAATTATTTAGATTTAAATAAATATATAAAAGAAAAAATTAAAGATCAAGAAAAGTATTTTATGCTATTTGATGAAGTCCAAATGGTTGAGGAATGGGAAAAGGCTATTAATTCTTTTAAATCAACTTTAAATGTTTCAATATTTGTAACTGGTTCTAATTCTAAACTTTTATCTTCCGAATTAGCTACACTTTTATCAGGAAGATACGTGACCTTTAAAATTGCTCCATTCACTTTTAAAGAAGTCGTGGAATATAAAAAAATAAAAGAAAAAAGCGATATAGAGGAAACGTTTAATGATTATTTGTTATGGGGAGGTTTGCCTCAAAGATTTGCCTTTACAACAATTGAAGGTATGCAAACATATTTAAAAGATGTATTTGATTCGATAGTATTAAAAGACATTGTAAAAAGAAACTCCATAAAAAATATAACATTATTTGAAAGAGTTATGGAATATTTAGTAACAAACCCAAGTCAATCATTTTCTCCAACTAAGATGATGAATATTTTTGAAAAAGAAAAAATTCCTGTTTCCTCTAAAACAATTTATGAATGTTTGGATTATGCTGAAGAGGCTTTATTAATGTCTAAAATTTCCACTTACGATATCAGAGGTAAAAGGATACTCTCAAGAAAAGATAAATATTACCTAACTGATTTAGGATTAGGCCAAATTCTAAATATCAATAAAAAAACTCAATATGGAGCATATTTAGAAAATATTGTCTATAATGAACTTATTTGCCGAGGATACAATGTAAGTATTGGAAATAATAATGGTAAAGAAATAGATTTTATTGCTACCAAACACAATCAAAAAGAGTATTATCAAGTTACATTTGATCTTTCTAATAAAGAAACAGAAGAAAGAGAATTTGCGGCTTATGATAATATTCAAGATAATTATCCTAAATATGTTTTATCAACAGATAAATTAGATTATTCTCAAAATGGCATAATTCATAAAAATATTATAGATTGGTTATTGGAAAAATAATCTAATAGTTAATTTGTTAGTTATAAAAAATATAGGCAACCCTATATTTTTTTAGTCCCAAGTTTAAAACAGAAAAGTCAATTGATAAAAAATAATCGTCCTTTTAACATTTGCTTCTAATAAACTTTAATTCAATAGTATTATCATCTTTTAAAGTAACTTCAAAATCATAATCATATATCACATAGTACACAGTTACTTCATTATTTTCATAATTAAAAGTTTTATTATTTGAAAGCAAATTTTTTCCACCCATAGTTTCTAAACAAAGGTCAACTTTATCTTTGGGAACTTTTATTTCAAATTTATTTTTCTTTTCTTCTATAGTATACTTTCTTAATACATTATTTTTTATATTAAAAAAATGATCGTTGTTAGGAATTTTAATTGTTGAATTATAACTTAATTGATATTCATTTTCATTAATAAATTTTAATGTATAATTTGTTTCTTGAGTCACTTCAATATTATTGCCATTATATGATGCAGGATCATTTATTTTTATCGTAACATCATTTACTAGTGTATCTTTGTGCGTATAAGTTTTGCCAATTAATTGTTTTTTTAACTTATCAATTTTCGTCACTTCACTATCAATTTTATTATTATTTGTATTACTTGAACTAGAGCTATCATTACTCAAAGAATTAGAATTATTTGTTGTGCTATTTGAAATTGAAGAATTAGTAGAAGTACTTTTATTAGATGAATCCTTTATTGATTTAGATTTTACATTTAATATAAATTCATTTTCCGCTTTATTTCCACTGCTATCAGATGCTACATATTTTAGTTTATATTCTCCAGATTTATTAAAATTATAATTTCCTTCAACATTAACTTTTATTTTTTCTTTAGAATTGTCTATCGCTGATACTCCTTTTAATAAATTTATTTTTGTTCCAACTGTAGTAGTTAAAGATTTTTTATATTTTATCGTTGGTTTCTGAGTATCAACAATATTAATTTTAAAATTATACTCTTTTTCCTCATTGTTATTTATATAGTTTATTGTTAATTCTTGTTCACCTAAAGTTGAAGTATTTATTATTTCATCTTTACTTGTAATTTTAGCATTATTTTCTTTACTAATTAAAGATAACAAATTTATTTTACTATTAATTTCAATATCTAAATTATCTATTAAAACAATATTATTATCCGTATCATCTATTTCTTTTTGATTTATTTTTTCTTGTTTTTTACATCCGGTTATTCCTATTAAAACAATTCCCAATATTGTTAATATTAAAAGCTTTTTCATATTATAAATTTCCCACCTATTTATAGTTTATCATTAGAATATTAAAAGTTTCAATATATTTTTGTATTTTTAGAATAATAATGCGATATTTAAAGGACATTTATAATAATGATTTTAAGGTAAAAAATAATCTATTTTTATAACCAAACACCATAGGTAATGGCCGCCATCGCTAGAATTAGACCAAAGACCCAAAACAATTTAATTATATCCTGTTCATGCCAACCTAATTCTTCAAAATGATGATGTAATGGGGCTTTTAAAAAGACTTTTTTCCCAAATTGACGAATCGCAATAATTTGAATTAAACTACTTAAAGTTTCGATTACAAATACCCCACCGATGATAGCTAAGGATAGTTCGTGGCGCGTAATAATCGCAATACTGGCTAAAGCTCCCCCTAAAGCTAGGGAACCTAAGTCACCCATGAATATTTTCGCCGGATGGGTATTAAAGATAAGAAAACCGCCCAGAGCTCCGACCATTAAGAAGCAAAAGATGGCAATTTCTTGATAGCCTTCAAGCCAACCAGTATTCCAAGAAATAATCCCAAAGGCAAAAAAAGCAATCGCCGACAAACCAGCTGCCAGTCCATCCAAACCATCGGTAATATTCACCGCATTCGTAGTTCCAACTAATAAGAATAAAATAAATAAACCAAAGGTCCAACCTAAAGGAATTGTTAAATTCAAGAAGGTTACACGTAAGGTGGAATCACCGCCACCTTTCATAAATAGATAGAAGAAAATTAAAGCAATAACCATTTGAATTAAAAACTTCGTAATTAACGATAAACCATTATTATTTTTATATTTTACTTTTAAAAAGTCATCGATAAAGCCTAGGAAAGCATAAGCACAAAGCACAAAGACGACAATAATTAAATTATAACTTATTGAAATACTTTTATTGATATAAAGTAATATTAAAGAGATGACAACCGGCAGAATAAAAATTATGCCCCCCATAGTTGGCGTTCCTTCTTTTTTTAAATGCCGTTTCGAAATTAATTTAGATACGGATTGCCCTAAATGTAATTTTTGAAATAAAGGAATCACTATTAAAGCCGTAATAAGGGATAAAACAAAGCCTAATAAGACGGCCATGGCTGCTTTTGCTAAAATTAACATATATAAACCTCTTCTCTTTAATACATTATACTATAATTTTCTCATAATTATTTGAATAATATTTTTAATTGACATAAATAGACACTTTAATTAAGCATTAAAACGACCGTACTACCTTCGGCCACATAAGTATTAGCATCCGGCATTTGATAAATAACTTTATTACCTTCCCCATTATATTCGACTTTATAGTCTTTTAAATTTTTCTGCGCTTCTTCTACATTTAAACCAACTACATTCGGAAGTAAACTATATTTTTTATCGAGCCAAGTATATTCGCGAGGCATTACTTCTTTTGAGGGTTTTAAATCTAAAATATTTATAGCACTCGTTAAGATATTCTTGGCAATGGGTGCCGAAACTGTTCCCCCATATTGGACAACGTTTTTGGCATTTTGCACGGCCACATAAACGACAATCTCAGGATTATCCGCGGGCATAAAACCAATAAAGGAAAGAATATATTTGGAAGCCGAATATACCCCATTTTCGACAGTTTGCGCGGTCCCGGTTTTACCTCCAATCCGATAATTTTCGATATAGGCACTTTTCCCCGTCCCATTAGCCACGACACTTTCTAAAGCAAATCGCACTAACTTGGACGTTTCACCACTAATAACTTGTTTTTCTTGAACTGGTTCGATTTGTTTGACTAGTGTGTTAGTTTCACTTTCTAAAAATGATTTAACAATAAATGGTTTATATAAATAGCCGCCGTTGATAGCCGCACTAACGGCCCGAACTTGTTGAATCGGGGTAACACTAATACCTTGGCCAAAAGCGGTGGTTGCCGTTTCTACCAAGCCCATATTCTCCGGTTTAAACAAGATTCCCGTCGCTTCCCCATTTAAATCAATTCCGGTTTTTTGACCAAAGCCAAATTTTTGAATATAATCCATCAATTTATTGGTTCCTAATTTAAGACCTAACGAAACAAAACCGGTGTTACAACTATTTTCAACCACATTCAGATAAGTTTGATGACCATGACCGCCGTGTTTCCAGCAGTGTAAAGTGGCATCTTCCACCCGAATTGCACCTGAATCATCAAAAGTATCTTCAAAAATATTAACTGTTTTTTCTTCAATTGCACTAGTTAAGGTAATAATTTTAAAAGTAGACCCAGGTTCAAAAGTCATCCAAATTGGTAAATTACGGTTGATTACTTCTTGCGTAGCTTTCTTATAATCATTAGAACTAAAATTAGGTCGACTACTCATCGCTAAAACCTCACCCGTATTAGGATTCATAGCTAAAGCTAAAGCGCCATCGGCTTCATATTTTTGGATAACTTTATCTAATTCGTTTTCAATGGCTAGTTGTAAATCTAAATCAATGGATAATTGTAAAGTTATCCCACTCGTAGGAGCTTCGTAAATCTCAGATAACTCCAAACGATGACCTTTACCATCGGAAAAATATTTAATACTGCCATTTTCACCGGTCAAATATTTATCATAATAAAGCTCTAAACCCGAAAGCCCTTGGTTATCAATTCCGACATAACCTAAAACATGGGATAAAACAGTATCATAGGGATAATATCTTTTAGATTCTTTGACTAAATAAACGCCATCATAGTT
>CANROR010000028.1 GCA_947632275.1 uncultured Bacilli bacterium
TCATACATAAAGTTTCTTAATTCATTAAAACATTCTTTAAGCATTGGTTCTATCTTTTTTAAATTTTTTATCATATTCGTATATGCTTTTGGTGGAGGGACTAATTTATTTTTTCCATAATAGTAATCTTCATCTCTAAATCCACATAGCTTTCTTAAATCTCTATTTCTAGATAACTCTCTTCTTAACTGTTCTACTGTGGAACATTCTAATAAAGGCATAATTAGGATTGAATTCCATACTGCTACTACTGGATATTCATTTCTTCCTTTTCCCCTTATTTCGGTTAGTTTATTTACTATTTTTTCATCTGGAACATTATCAATTAGTAACTTGCATCTTTCTAAATCTCCTAAAATTTCAATTTCACTATAATCAAATACTGAAAGTTGTGTTATAATTTTCATGGATACATCACTCCTTTGATATTTTTGTTCAAATATATTATATCATTTTTTAGTGATGTATCCAAAAAATCCCTTATAAAATAAGGGATTTTATTATTTTGTGCGTAATTTTTCACTTTTCATAAAAAAACAATCAAAAAGAGAACTTTCATCCCATCTTTCGGTGCGTCTCTTTTTTTTGATAATCTCTAAACTTATTATTTTTCGGGCTTTATTTAACAAGGGAATTTATTCCTTATTAAATAGGATTAACGTGAATAATAACTAAATATACTTCCGGAATAGTTTTAACAATTTCTTTTTCCAATTTATTAGCAATGTCATGAGAAGCATAAGTAGTTAAATTGCCATCTACAAAAATTGTTAAAGATATTTGGTATTGATAACCAACAGGGGTGGAATTAAAATGATTAATTTTCTTTATCTCCGGATAATTATTAATAATAGCCAATACTTTATTTTTAGCTTCATCACTTATTGATTTATCCATCAAAACATCATAACTTTTTTTAAGAATAACAATTCCTTCTTTTAAAATCCAAAGGGCTATTCCTAAACCGACAATGCCATCAAATATATAAATGCCAAAAGAACTTAATAAAACCGATACTAAGTTGCAACTTGTAATAAAGATATCATTGCGATGATCTTTATAACTTGCTTCAACTAAGACATTATTTATTTTTTTAGCTAAGCTTTTATTATAAAAGTATAATATTGTCTTAACTAAAATAGTAATTAAACAAACTACAATTAACCAATAAGAAAATATATATTTGGATTTATAAAATAATGCCATGATTGCATCATAACCGATTTTTAAACTTAAGATAATCATCATAAAACTAATAAATAACGAATAAATATATTCGGCTTTACCATGGCCTAAATTATGATCATCATCACTAGGCTTACTTGCAATAAAATTACCAATAAAAGCCATAAACGATGATAAAATATCACTTAAACTATTAAAAGCATCAGCCATCATAGCTTCACTTTTAGAAATAAAACCAATAATAGCTTTAATTACAAACAAAAAGAAATTACCTAGTATTCCTAAAATACTAGCTTTCTTTACTTTTTGATATCTTCCGTTCATATTATTTTTCCTTCCAATGGGCCACCAAGGTTAGATTTTCTTTAACTGGGCTAGTAAAATCATAAGGTTCATCGTCTAAATACCAACCATCAAAAACATAGCCTTCCCGAATCGGATCTTGGGGTTTAACAATAGTGTTATTTATTCTTACTTGCATTGTGGCAATCCACGTTCCCCCTTGGGGATCAAAGTCCACTTGAAAACTCCGAAAATAAGAAAAATACAAGATAATTGCAACCACAACAAGTAATACTATACTTACGATAGATATTATTTTTTTATTTTGTTTCATCTTCTTACCCCTTTATTTACTTCTTCAAAATTTAAAACATTAACCATGAGTTTATTAATTTCCATTTCTAAGATGCTTAATTTTTTTAAATACATTTCCATTATTTTTTTATTTAATTTTTCATTATATTTATAAATAAGAATTTTTTTTAATCGGTCAAGTTCGGTATAGGCCGTAAGTAAATTGCCGGCATCTTCATCATCTTCATTTAAAATGGTATAAATATGCATGACAATTTTTCGATAATCATTTTCGATTTTTTTCTCTAAGATTTGTTCTTTTAATTCATGATTTAAAACCGTGACTTTATCAACATTTGCATAATGCTTGCTTTTCGGTAAAAATTCATAACCTTCATCGGTTTTTACATGAACTTTAGCTTTTTTAGTTGTGACTTTTTTAATAATATAATTACTCATTTTTACCTCCCATCAAATCTGGACGATTTTCTTGGGTAATTCTAATTCTTTCGGCTTCCCTATAAGCTTGGATTTTCGCATGATCTCCTGAAAGTAGAACATCAGGTACTTTTAAATTTCGATAGATGCTTGGTTTAGTATAATTAGGGTAATCTAATAAATTATCATTAAAAGATTCACTAGTTAGGCTTTCGGCATTAATAACGCCAGGAATAATTCTTACCACCGCATCAATTACGGCCATGGCCGGAACTTCCCCACCTGTGAGAATGAAATCACCTAAACTTAATTCTAAATCTACTAAAGTTTTTATTCTTTCATCAAAACCTTCATAATGACCACATATAATTATAATATGTTTTTTTTGACTTAAAGTCGCGGCCATCGCTTGCTTAAAAGTTTTACCCGAAGGGCTAAGTAAAATAACATAAGAATCGGGTGTTTTAATTTTATCTAAACATTCAAAAATAGGTTCACATCTTAAAACCATGCCAGCTCCCCCACCATAAGGAGTATCATCAACTTGGCCATTATTTAAAGGCGTATAATCGCGAAAATTAATGACATTGATTTCGACCAAATTTTTATCTTTAGCTCTTTTAATAATTGATTCATTTAAAAAACCGGAGAAAAAATTCGGAAATAATGTTAAAATATCAATTTTCATGCCTTCACCTCTTGCTTTTTCTTTATTATACAATAAAAAATTTATTATTTAAATAATTAAATCCTTTGCTTTTTGCACATAAATTCTTTTTTCTTCCCGAGCAAATTTTAAAACAAATTCGGGAATTAAAGGAATTAAAAACTCTTTTTCCCCTTGCACTTTTAAAAAATCATATTTTTTCCCTTTAAGGATTTCTTTAACTATTCCGAGTTTTTCATTATTTTCAATAACTTCCGCCTTAATTAATTCCGTTTCTAAATATTCATTTGATTCTAAATTAAGTTCAGAGACTTTTACATACAACTTTTGGCCTTTTAATAGTGTTATAGCATTAATGTTAGGATAATCTTTAAAGGTAATTATGACAAACTTAGGACTATTTTGATAACTTATAATTTCTAAACTTTGACCATCAGCTAAATAAAGAAGATTACCAACTTTAAAAATTTTATTTTTTAAATTAAGTTCACTTAATACTTTGACTTTGCCATCTAAGCCGTGAGGAGCCACAATTTGGCCCACATAGGTTAAATCATTCATGATAAACCTCACACATTAAAATGGACGCGGCAATGCCGGCATTTAAAGATTCACAAGTTTTTTCCATGGTAATATTAACAAAATTATCGCATAAAGCTTTAATATCACCACTTATTCCTTGCCCTTCATTCCCAATTACTAACGCTTTTTTTAGATTCGCATATTCATGAATATTTTTACCCGTGATAACATCGGTACCAATAACCAAGTAACCATCTTTTTTTAACTTAGGCAAAAAAGTTTTCAAATCCCGTCTTAAAATATTACAATGAAAAATCATTCCTTCACTCGCCCGAATTACTTTTTCATTATACATATCGACGGAATCATTACTTAAAATAATTGTAGTAAAATTAAAAGCCACGGCACTTCGAATAATTGTCCCTAAATTCCCGGGATCTTGTAAATTATCTAAAACTAAAACATTCCCATTTATTGGTTTTTCTTCTAAAAATTTACAAATACCAATATTTTCACTAATACTTTGTTGACTACTTATTTTTTGCATTATTTCTTTAGTTACTAAATAATCAGCTTGAGAATCATTTACACTAATCGTTTCTTGTAAAACTTGCTTTTTTTGTGCTTCTTGTAATAAATGATCGCCTTCCACGATAAAAACTTTTTCTTGATCACGAACTTTTTTCTTTTTTAAAGAAACCCAATATTTAACTTTTTGATTTTGTAAACTAGTTATTTCCATAATTAATCCCTTAAACTCTTTCTTATTGCTTTATAATTTGGACAAGCCAAACTTACTAAATACCAAAAATTTTTACCATGATTAGGTTCAAAAAAATGACATAATTCATGAATTATTACATAATCAATAGCTGCGATATCTCTTTTAATTAATTCGGTATTTAAAGTTATAATTTTTTTTCGCGTATCATTTACTCCCCAACGAGTTTTCATTTTCCGAGTTCTTAAGGTAAACTCAGGTAAACTATTAAAGCATTTCTTAGCCATTTCGACTTCTTCATTAAAAACGCGGAGCATTTCTTTATTTAAAAAACTATCTAACATTTCTCTACTGGCCGCATAGACTTCTTTATCTTTAAATGTTACTTCTGTCACATCTTCTTTTAAAACAATATAATACTTATTACCTAAGTATTTAAACATTTCCTCTTCTTTAACTTTCGCCTCTTGTTTTTCATACATCACAAAAATACTATTTTCGTTTTTTTTAATTAATTCTTCAATACTTTTTAAACTTAAATACATTGGAGCCGTAATATAAAGAACTAAATCTTCTTTAACGCGAAAATAGATATTTTTATTATTTTTACGAATTACTTCGTAATTGATTGTTGTACCATCTTGAAAAGTATATTTCATTTTTTAAGTAAATCTCGAATTTCTTCTAAAGTTTTTAATTCTGGCGTTTTTTCCGGCTTCTTAACTTCTTTTTCTTCTTTTTTATGATGCGTTAATCTGTTGACAAACTTAACAACTAAGAATAAACAGAAAGCCACAATTAAAAAATCAATTACACTTTGAATAAAGGCTCCATACATTATTTTGGTATCGCGAAAAGTTATCGAAAGATTAGAAAAATCAATACCCCCAAGAATAAGACCAATTATCGGTGTAAAAATATTATTAACTAAACTTGTAATAATAGCACTAAAAGCTCCCCCGACAATAACCCCAACGGCCATATCTAAAACATTACCGCGAGCAATAAATTTTTTAAACTCTTTTAACATCTAAACACACTTCCTTACAAATTTATTTTAACATGAATAAGCGAAAAAAGGAAATTTATTTTGGCCTTTTTATGCGCTTATTATATTTCCTTATTTTTAATTTTCATATGCTAAAATGAAAGGAATAAAATATGGAAAATATTTCTTTAGGTCAAATTGCCACGATTATTACTTTTTTAGTCGCTTTAATCGGGGGCATAACCACTTTAATTGCTTTTTCTAAAAACTTCATTAAAAAAATTTTAAAACCCTTAAAAGAAGAAATTAATGAGTTTCAAGAAGCCGCCTTACAAAATCGCAATAATATTGAATTAGAATTAATTAAAGTTATTTTAGCCAATTTTATTAACGATGTGGAAAAAGGTGTACCTAAATCCCAAATTCAAAAACAAAATGCTTTTGAATTATACGATCGTTATCTTACGCTCGGAGGAAATTCCTACATCCATGAAAATTGGAAAAAGCTCTTAAGTGAAAATAAATTATAAAAAAAGTAAGTAGTTTTTTAAATTACTTACTTTTTTTATTATTGATTAGGATCAACTAATATTTTAACGGTACTCGACGTGCCAGAAGTTAACTCTTCATAAGCCGCTTGGACTTCGTTTAAAGTTATTCGTTTATCAACAAATTTTAAAACATCAATTTGTTTGTCGGCGATTAAATCAATGACGGTCGCAAATTCTTCTTTTGTATAAGCAATGGCGCCATATACTGAAAGTTCATGCATAACGGCGATTGTAAGTGGTACCGTTATCGCCTCTAAAGATACGCCAACTAAAACGACTTTGCCGCCTGTTTTGGCAAGCATTAAAGCACTAGTAACAGCTGGCGAATTACCACAACATTCGATCACAATATCAAAACCACCATTGGTATCTTCCATCATTTTCGCCGTCGCATTTTCTTCTCTAACATCATACCAAGCATCGGCCACGCCTAAACTAACGGCTTTTTCGCCCCGACCCGGATTAGTTTCGGATAAAGCAACATAACTAGCTCCTTCTTCTTTGGCAAACATCGCAGAAGCGAGGCCAATAATACCGCCACCAACAACTAGGACTTTAGCCCCAATTTTAATATCGGCTAAATGGACGGCATGAAGACCAACCGCCATGGGTTCAATCATGGCTCCTTCTTCATCACTGACACTATCGGGAAGCTTCATCACCATATCGCTTCTTAAAGCCATTTTCGGAGCTAAAGCGCCGGGATTTTCTAAAGATAAGCCGGAAGCTTGATTCCAAGTTTCCAAACAATATTGGGGATTGCCTGTTAAGTAAGCTTCGCAATGCCCACATGGGGAAATTGGTAAAGCCGATACCCGATCGCCAACTTTTAAATCGCTTCTATTACCCGGATCAGTTACCACACCACTAAATTCATGGCCCATAACTAAACCAACGGGCGCTCCACTTACCCAATAATGTAAATCGGAACCACATATGCCACATTTTTTAACATCAATAAGCACTTTTTTACCATCGCTTACGGGTTCATTTATTTCTTTTATTTCAAATTCTTTGGCTCCTTTTATTGCCACACTTTTCATAATTTTTTCCTCTTTTCTTTCTTTAATATTTTTTAAAAACCACGGCCGCCACCGCCGCCGCCACCAAAACCGCCGCCCGATGAGAAGCCGCCACCAAAGCCCGAACCACTACTCATACTGGAAGTAGCATTTTCGCGACTTATCGCAGCTTGCGCTCCACTTATCGCAGATGAAACTGTACTATTTATAGTATGACCAATATTGATATTATTATAAATAAATATTGGATAATAGCTATCATTAAAATCAATTTCTTTAATATGAACATTCATCGCTTTTTGGACTTTATCAGCTAAACCAAAGATGGTAGCATAAACTAAATAACGGTCCCACAAAACAATTTCGGGTAATTCTTTTAGTTCAAAGGTGCCGAAATCATCCAAGAAGTTTCGAAAAGCTTGCCATTTAGCATAATGTTCAATTCCTTTTTCGGTTTTCTTGTTAGAAAAAATAGTATAAAGTAAAAAGATAACGCCGACCAAGCCTGTGGTATAACATAATAATGTTTCCACCCCTAAACTACCATTAATAATTTGAACTAATATACCCAAAATTAAGAAAACAACACCCATACCAACGGCTTTTTTATCTTCAAAAAACTTTTCATTTTCCCCATCTTGAGTAACTGCCCTTTTCCATTTCGTATAAGACGTCATAAAGGTATCACAGGTTTTCGTACTACTAGCATAACTTTTTAATTCTTTGGTGGTAAATTTATCACCACTACCTACTTTCGTAAACAGAAAATCGACTAAAATATTTTCCGTTTCATTTAAATTATCCCGATTTACTAACGTAAATTCATATTCTTTTTTCTTTTCCTCTGGCAATTCGGTAAATTGTATATTTTTCTTATAAATCAAATTCATAATGGAAGCACTCATGGCATTACTCGTAATATTTTTATGCATTAAATAATCAATTACTTCGACATTATAATCATCAATAAATTCCCGATTATATTTTAAATTAAATTGGGCCTTTCTTTCTTTATCATGAACCAAATAAACATAAACCCAAGTGCCAATTAAGGCTAGATAAAAGACGCCTGTAATAATTATTCCCGTCCAATATTTTTGTCTTATTTCTTTTCTTAAGGCATTAGCTTCATCGGCTTTTACTTGTTCTTCTTCTAGGATATCGGTAAAAGCCTCGCGATTTCTTTTTTTCGTAATTAAACTACTATTTACTAAATCTTTATTAAAGGTTAGCCTAATCGTCACGGGATCATAGGCATCTAAATTTTTCGTATAAGCATAAGCGCCTTCATTATTTATTTTTTCAATTTCCCCAGCTAAGTTAGTGCCACTAGCCGCCCAAAGGCGAAAATAAGAGCTATCATCACTTTTAGGTAAATACACCTTGATTTTTAAATCGGCAATATCATCTTCAAAACCATTACCAATAAAATTCCAATTTAATTCGGCCACATCATTATGTAGTATCGCCACATCTTTCACCGTATAACTTAAAAAAAAGACATTCATTTTATTATTGGCCGGTTGATACATGGTGATCCGATAGCCATCATAAATATCGCTAATTGTAAATAAATTTTTATTTCCTTTTTGCGCGGTGGCAACTTCCGTGAACTCAGTTAAAGTTTGATCAGTAAAAACATTTTCCGAAGCCTCGATATCCGTTTTTCCATAAACTTTAATATTTTCTATATCCGTCGCATTATATAATTCATCGCCAATGCCCTCATATAGAATATCTCTTTCATAACCATTATAGGTTCCTTTAAGATAAATTGCTTCTTTTACATCCATATCGCCATTATCTTTTATCTGGGCTTCAATATAATAATGCTTAATATCATAATCTATTGCCTTAACACTAACTAAAGGAAATAAACCTAAAATTAATAACAATAAAAATTTTTTCATTCTAACCTCGAAAAAAGCGTTTAATAAACGCCTTTAAAATTTAACTTTAACATTTTCTCTTTCCGTATCGTTAGCTTCAAAAAAGGCTTCTTTCGTAAACTTGAAAAGACTCGCAACAATATTACTAGGAACCATTTCAATTTTATTATTATATTGCATAACAACATCATTATAAAATTGGCGAGCACTAGCGATCTTGCTTTCGGTTTCCGTAAGTTCACTTTGTAGTTGTTGGAAATTCGTATTAGCCTTTAAATCCGGATAACTTTCAGATAATGCAAATAGTTTGGAAATGGCTTTGGTAAGTTCGCCATCCGCTTTCATTGCATCTTCCGGAGTTACCGCCGTTGTATAACTATTACGCGCATTAACTACGGCTTCTAAAGTTTCTTTTTCATGTTTCGTATAGCCTTTAACGGTTTCTAAAAGATTCGGAATTAAATCAAATCTTCTTTTTAGTTGGACATCAATTTGGGCCCATTGATCTTTAACGCGATTTCTTAAAGATACTAAACCATTATAGGTTGCGACAATCCAAAGAATAATTAAAACTACGATTACAATTAAAATAATCCACCACATAATTTATATCCTCCTTATAGGAAAATTCTATCACATATTCCTAATTTATTCAACATAATGTTTATTATGAAATACTTTATAATCGGCCTATTTATCGGTATTGTTTCTTTCATTCCCGGCATCAGTGGTGGCACAATTCTTTACCTTTCGGGCGAATATCACAACTTTACACTTTACTTGACAAATTTTAAGAAATATTATGCCTATATTTTACTTTTACTCTTTGGAGCTTTAGTTGGTATTTTAACTTTTGCCAAAATAATTGAATTAGGTTTTCAAATATATCCTAATGCTCTTAAATTATTTTTTGCATACTTAGTCTTCTTTTCTTTATTTCCTTTCCTAAAAAAAGAAAAGGTCAAAATTAAAATACTCCCTTTGCTTTTAGCTTTAGTTTTTTTACTTTTTCTCGCTACTTTTATTCCGGAAAGTCCCATTATTTATGAAAAGATTAATCTTTCACTTCCTTTTCTCGCCTTTTTTACTTTATGTGGTTTCTTAGATGGTTTTATTACCATTATCCCTGGCATCAGTGGTTCGATGATTATGATGATTTTAGGCCCTTATTTTCTTTATAAATCGCTTTCGGCTCAAGTATTCACTAATCCCCTTTTATTTATTCCTTTAGTCAGTTATTTTTTGGGAGACGCCACCGGCATTTTGCTCGGTGCCAAATTTACTAATCATATAATTAACCAACACAAAAGCCTGGCCCATTCTCTTATTTTAGGTTTAGTTATCGCCTCACTCATCATTATTTTACCTTTTAAAGAAATGTTTAGTTTTTCTGGATTAATTATTTTAGTAATTGCTTACATCATATACGAACTATCCAATATAAAGGCTTAACTATGTAAAGGATTAAGATCAATATCTAAAAATATTTCTTTATTTTCGTTATACATTAAATCAATTTCTTTTAAAATACTTTTTAGTTTTTGATCAAAGCGATATTTAATAATTATTTGAAACCGATATTCATTATTATATTTTAAAATTAAAGCGGTCGTTGGCCCTAAACAAATAGTTTCGGGATCTACTCTTTGCTCTAAATATTTTTTTATTTTTTTGGCTTCTTCTAAAGTTTTTAAATAATCTTTGCCTTTGATTTTAAGACCCACTAAATAATAATAGGGAGGATATTTAAGTTTTCTTCTAATGGCCATTTCTTGGTTATAAAAAGTTAAATAATTTCCTTTTTGGACACATTCCATTACAAAATTGTCGGGATTAAAGGTTTGAACTACCACTTCCCCAATTAA
Source organism: uncultured Bacilli bacterium (assembly GCA_947632275.1). Taxonomy (GTDB): domain Bacteria; phylum Bacillota_I; class Bacilli_A; order RF39; family UBA660; genus Onthocola_B. The sequence continues at coordinate 10,425 of CANROR010000028.1, forward strand.
ATTACTTCGGCCACTCCGACCAGCCACTTGATTTAATAACGCAAAAGTATTTTCATTGGCTCGGAAATCCGGAATATTTAAAGAAGTATCGGCATTAATAATCCCCACCAAAGTAACTTTAGGAAAATCTAAACCTTTACTAACCATTTGGGTCCCAATTAAAATATTATATTTTTCTTGTAAAAAATCTTCGATAAAAGCTTCATGGGCCCCTTTTCTCGTCGTCGTATCTTGATCCATACGAACGGTTTTCGCCATTGGAAATCTTTTTTGGACATATTCTTCTAACTTCTCGGTACCTAAACCATATAAATTTAAACTATCTTCGCCACAATTCGGACATAAAGAGGCTTTTTTTAATTGATAGCCACAATAATGACAAATTAAATTATTACTACTTTTATGATATGTTAAAGAGATATCACAATTCGGACATTTATAAGTAAAACCACAATTGCTACAATTGATAAAAGTGGCAAAACCGCGTCGATTTAGAAGCAAAATTACTTGTTCGCATTTAGCTAAACGGTCTTCTATTTTTCTTTGTAAAAGACTACTTAAAATATTATTTCTTTGCTTCATCTCTTCGCTCATATCGACCATTTCGATAAGCGGTAGTTTGGCATCACCAATTCTTTTATCCAAAGTTAATAATTTAAAAACTTGCTTTTGGGCCCGTGCCATGGCTTCTAAAGATGGCGTAGCACTACCTAGAACAAGCGGAATATTATTTCTTTTGGCCCGGAAGGTAGCCACATCTTTAGCATTATATCGTGGCATATTATCTTGTTTATAAGTCGCACTATGTTCTTCATCAATAATAATAATTCCTAAATTTTCTAAAGGGGCAAAAACGGCACTTCGAGTGCCCACGACAATTTTAACTTCGTGCCGCATGATTTTTAAATATTCATCATGTTTTTCCCCACTGGATAAAGCACTATGTAATATTGCCACTTCCGAACCAAATTCTTGATAAAATCTTTTCACAATTTGCATCGTCAATAAAATCTCGGGCACTAACATTAAAGCCGTTTTCCCATTTTTTAGAACTTCTTTTATTAATTTAAGATAAACTTCCGTTTTGCCACTGCCCGTTATCCCATATAACAAAAAAGTTTCATACTTATTTAAAGAATTTTGCACTTGGGTAAAAGCTTGTTCTTGATCTTTCGTCAATGTTTTAGAAGCTTCTTTCTTTTTTTCTTGATTAAGGCGATATTTTTGCACATTTTCGACTTTAACAATCTCATTTTTAATTAAAAGATTTAAACTACTACTATTAATCTCTTTTTTATTTACTTTTTTTTGTTTTTCTAAAAATTCAATTATTTCTAATTGCTTTTTGCTTCTTTTGTTATCCAATTTATATTTCGTTAAATCCATATTTTCGTTTAAAGAAATAAAAGTTTCATATTGATTATAATTATGTTTTTGCGTTTTTGCTTTAAAACTAGAAGGTAATAAAGTTTGTAAAGCACTGATTTTAGTACATAAAGTTTCTTCACATAAAAAGTCGGCAATAGCTAAAAGTTCTTTCGATAAAACTAATTCTTTATCCACGATTTCTTTAATATCTTTAGTTTCTATTTCCGTTTCTAATTTTTCTTGTAATGCTAAAACAAAACCATAAATATTTTGATGGCCAAAAGGAACTAAAACTTTCATGCCCACTTTAATTTCTTGCATCATATGACCAGGAACATGATAGATAAAGGTTTTATCGAGCTTTTTTAAAGAATATTCGACAATTACTTGTGCATACATTATTTTACCTCTTAATTTATTGTAAGAAAAAAAATTACCTTTGGCAAGATAATTTTATTCATTTATTAATGTCGGATGTGCAATTATAATAGAAGTGTGACAGTTATTCCAATTTGCCATCAAAATTTCAGGAACCGATAATGTGATAATAAG
>CANROR010000029.1 GCA_947632275.1 uncultured Bacilli bacterium
GACCATATTGGGGGTTTAGCCTATATTATTGAAAATTTTGAAATTGGCAATATTTATTTACCGAAAGTAAGTCATAATAGTAAAACCTATGAAAATTTACTTTTAACCATTAAAAATAAAGGTAAGACCATAATTGGGGCGGAAAAGGGGATAAAAATAATTAATAGTGAGTCTTTAAAAGCTTATTTTTTAGCTCCCGTGGAAAGTAAATACGCCAATTTAAATAATTATTCGGCGGTGTTAAAAATTGAATTTAAAAATAATAGTTTTTTATTCATGGGGGATGCCGAAGAATTGGTCGAAAAAACTTTAACCGATGTGGCATCCGATGTTATAAAAGTCGGGCACCATGGTAGTGATTCTTCTTCGAGCCTAGATTTTATTAAACGAGTTAAACCCCAGTATGCGATTATTTCCGTAGGTAAAGATAATCAATATGATCATCCAAGTAATACCATTATCAAAAGATATGAAAATCTAGGTACTAAAGTTTATCGCACGGATGTAAATGGCACCATTGTGATAACGAGTGATGGGGAAAATATTAAAATAGTAAAAGAAAAAGGAGAATAAGAATGCAAGTAATTGTTGATCGAATTGAAAAAGAAAAGATAGTTGTCGAAATTGCCGAAGGCCAAATTGCTTATATTGATCAAAAGCTTTTGCCTGATGTGCAAGAAGGCGATGTTATTGATCTAACGATTAATAAGGAGGCAACGAAAAAGCGAAAAAATAAAATTGATAAATTAGTTGACGAACTTTTTCAATAAAATTAGCACTTAATGTTGACAAGTGCTAATAATAGTGTTATTATGTAAGTGTTGAATAAATCAACACTTAAGAATAATTCTTATGGGAAACGTAATAATAGTAAAGAAAGGAAGATGGTGAATTATGTTACCTAGTAGAATGTTTTTTGATGATTTATTGAGTGATATGCATGTGGAAGACAAAATGAAATGCGATATCTATGAAAAGGACGATAAGTATTTTATCGAATTAGATGTGCCAGGTTATAACAAAAAAGATATTAAAATTGAATGCAATAATGGCAACATTACGATTCGGGCCGAACATGAAAAGAAGGAAGAAGAAAATAAAAAATACTTACATCGGGAAAGAAAAATCTATGGTAAAATTGAAAGAACTTTCCATTTAGAAGATATTGATGAAGATGCGATTAATGCCGAATTTAATGATGGTATCTTAAAGTTAGAAATTCCGAAAAAAGCGGAAGAAGAAAACAAAAAATATATCGAAATAAAATAAAAAATGCTTTACACGTTTGTGTAAGGCATTTTTTTAGGCTTGATTTACTTCCATGATAACCGGTAAGATTATTGGTTTTCGGCCCGTTAAATCATTGATAAATGGTAAAAGTTCCAGAATAATTTGATTTTTTAAATCCGTATAATTATAAGGATTTTTTAATAAAAAGGTATTAGTTATATCGGCAATTTTATGTTCAATTTTGGCAATTAATTCTTGATTTTCATTAACTAAGACAAAGCCACGAGCTGTTACATTTGGTTTAAGTAAAAGGCGTCTTTGTAAAGTATTGATATTTAAAATTGTAATTAAAATACCATCTTGACTCATTAGTTTTCGGTCCTTAATGACATTAGAGCCAATATCGCCAACGCGGGAACCATCGACGTAAACGTCTCCGGCTTGGACTGTGCCATTTTTGCGAACCGTGCCATTTAAAAGTTCAACGACATCACCATTTTTACAAATAAAGATATTTTCTTCGGGAATCCCACAAAGTTTCCCAATTTCACCATGTTGTTTTAACATCCGATATTCGCCATGCATAGGCATAAAATATTTGGGTTTAATTAAATGAAGCATCCATTTTAATTCTTCTTCTTTAGCATGTCCGGATGTATGAATGTCGGTGAATTCAGAATTAGTGAAAACCCGAACACCGCGAAGATATAATTTATTAATAATTCGGTTGATACTTTCGGCGTTGCCAGGAATCGGACTAGATGAAAAGATAACTAAATCATCGTTAAGTAGGGATATTTGCCGATGTTGACCGTTGGCAATTCGCGATAGGGCGGCTAAAGGTTCGCCTTGGCTACCCGTACAAAGAATACAAATTTCATTCCGTTTTAAACTTTTAGCTTGATTAGCATTAATAAATAAAGATTTATCTTTAATTAAATTATTATTTAAAGCTAGTTCGACACTATTTTCCATACTGCGACCAAAAACCACGATTTTGCGGTTATATTTTTTACAAGTTTCGGCAATATGTTTAACCCGATAGATGTTGGAAGCGAAGGTAGCAATAATAACCCGACCATAGTGTTTGGCAATAATATCATTTAACGTTTCATCGACAGCCGATTCACTTTTGGAGTAGCCACTCGTTAAAGCATTCGTGGAATCCGATAGAAGTAAAGTAACGCCCTCCATGCCAGCGGCGGCCATTTTATGAATGTTTGCCATCGGACCAATTGGCGTTAAGTCAAATTTAAAGTCGCCAGTTTCAAAAATGATGCCATTCGGAGTTGTAATTTTAATCGCAAAACTATCCGGAATTGAGTGCGTAGTATTAACAAATTCTACTTGAAAATGTTTAGTTTTAACTATTAAATCGGGAGTAATTACTTCATAATTATCATATTTAATATTGCGTTCTTCAAGCTTTTTAGTAATTAAATCGTGAGCAATTTTTGGCGTATAAATTTTAGGTACCTTGACTGCTTGTAAAAGAAAAGGAATACCCCCAATATGATCTTCATGACCATGGGTAATAAATAAACCCTTTATTTTATGTTCGTTTTTCTTTAAATAAGTAATATCTTGAATTACGTAATCAACGCCTAGTAAGCCTTCTTCGGGAAACATAACGCCGGCATCAATAATTAAGATTTCATCTTGATGTTCAATAATATACATGTTTTTTCCGACTTCACCTAAACCACCTAAAGCAATAACTTGCGTTGCAATTTGATTTTCTTTCATTGAAAAATTTCCTTCTTTCTTGTTTTTAAAAGTTTAATTTATATATTAAATTATAGCTTATTATTGTCATTTTGTCTAGTCAATTAAATATATTTGCGGTTTAAACATAATTTTGTTATTATATAAATAATATTTTATAAAAATTAAAAGAGGCGAAGCAAATGGGATTTTTTGATAAATTAAAAAATATTATTAAAACAAAAGAAAAAGAAAATAAAGAAGTAAGTCAAAAATATGATGAAGGTTTAAAAGAAACGAGAAAAAACTTTGTTAATGAATTAAATGTTTTAGGGCTTAAATTTAAAAAAATTGATGAAGAATATTTTGAAGAATTAGAAAATATTTTGATTATGGCCGATATTGGGGTTAATACCGTTATGAATTTCATGGATCGTTTAAGAAAAAGAGTTAAAGAAGAAAAAATAACTAATCCGGAAGAATTAAACGAAGTAATTGTCGATGAACTTTTTATTATATATGTTGATAATGATACGATTACGGATAAAATTAATTTGGCAAGTGCTGGTCCAACGGTTGTTTTAATGGTGGGAGTTAATGGCGTTGGTAAAACCACGACTATTGCGAAACTTGCTTATAAATATCATAAGGAAGGTAAAAAAGTGATGATGATTGCGGGGGATACTTTCCGGGCCGGCGCTGTTGAACAATTAAAAATTTGGGCTGATAGAACCGATTCTTTATTCTATGGCAAAGAAAATAGTGATCCGGCGAGTGTTGTTTATGATGGCTTAAAGGAAGCATTAAATAATAATGTTGATATGGTTTTTATTGATACTGCCGGAAGACTCCAAAATAAAGTAAATTTAATGCAAGAACTCGAAAAAATCAATAAAGTAATTGGCACAATTATTCCCGGAGCACCGCACGAAACGTTACTCGTAATTGATGCGGCAACAGGCCAAAATGGGATTATGCAAGCTAAGGCCTTTAAAGAAATTACTAATATCACGGGGTTGGTTTTAACGAAACTCGATGGGACGGCCAAAGGTGGCATTGTGCTAGCGATTAAAGAAGAAGTTAAATTGCCCGTGAAATTCGTCGGCTTAGGGGAAAAAATGGAAGATTTAATTCCGTTTGATATTGAAGAATATATTTATGGTTTATTTAAGGATATGATGTAGATGGAAAAATTTGTCTATTATAATTATTTATTAGATATTTATGGTTTTTTATTAACTGAACAAAATAGAAAAATCTTTGCGTTATATTATAGTGATAATTTAACGATGCAAGAAATTGCCGATTCCTTACAAGTATCTAAAAGTTTTGTGGGTAGTTCCATTAAAAGAAGTGAAAATAAATTAGATACTTGGGAAGAAAATTTAAAAATATTAAAGAATAAAGAAGAACTAAAGGATTTACTTACCGAACAAGATATAACTAAAATAAAAAATAAACTGAAAAAAATTGTCGAAGAAAAGTGATTGAAAAATATCACTTTTTTCTTTGGAAAAAAAGGAAAGACTTTAACTTTAAGATAAATATATAAGTGAAGGGAGGAAAGATGGCTTTTGGAAAAAAGAAATATTTTAAAGTAATACCATTAGTTATATTAATTGTTGTTTTGGTTATAGAAATTGGTTTAGGTATTAATTTAAATAGAGTTGAATATTCGGTGCCGGAAGAAAATTTGGCTATTAAAACCAATGTTGAACCAATCCAAGAAGATTTGGTGGCCGTGGAAATTAAAGGCCAAGTTTTAAAACCGGGCGTCTATTTACTTAAAAAAGAGGCCACGATTAATGATGTGATCGAAGAAGCCGGCGGCCTACTGGAAGAAGCCTATAGCGATAATATTAATTTAAGCCAAAAAATTATGGCTCAAATGGTCATTAAAGTTTTTAGTCAGAAAGAATATCAAAAGTTAGATAAGCCCAATAATTATGAAATATGCTATGTTAATTCTTTTGATATAAGTTCGTGCCTTAAAAATGGCTTTAGTGTAATCGTGACAGATAAAGAGCAAGCACCAACTATTAATAATACGGAAAGTAATGATGCTACCGAAACGAGTAAAAATAGTCAAAGTACGACAAAAGTACCAACTATTGTTAACATTAATACAGCTTCGAAAGATGCTTTAATGACATTAAACGGGATAGGGGAAGCTAAAGCGACGGCCATTATTGAATATCGAAAGACCAATGGTAATTTTAAAACAATTGAAGAAATAAAGAATGTAAAAGGGATTGGCGATGCGATCTATGCGAAAATAAAGCAATATTTAAAAGTTTAACTTATTAAAGAAAAGAAAGGAGGAAAATAAGTTGAAATTATTAAGCAAAATTTGCTTATTTTTAAGTATTTTTAGCTTTGCATCGTTAAATACTGAAGAAGTTAAAGCATACACATTAACCAAAGATTTTTCGGGTTATTATTATGAACGCGATAATGAAACGAAAACTAATTACTATGCGGGAACTTTAAAAAATTTTTTGTTAGATGGTCAAGTTGCTTATTGTATTGAACCAGGCGTGACTGCCGGAAGTACTTATTCGACGGCCGAAACTTGGGAACATTCGAAATTAGCTCCTGAAATTCAAAAAGATATAGCTTTATATGCGTATTATGGTTATGATTATCCAGGGCATCAAAAGCTTAAATATAGAGCCGCGACTCAAGCCTTGATTTGGGAAAGAATTTTAAATGATAAATCGGTAGTTACTTTTTCCACCGGCGAAAAGGGAACCGGCGAGAAAAAAGATGTTACAACTGAGAAAAATGAAATTTTAGAATTAGTAAAAGCTCATGATAAAGTTCCTTCCTTTAATGGCGAATCGCAATGGGCCGCTTTAGGTAATGGCGCAGTTTTCACTGATTCCAATGGCGTCTTAAATGATTTTGAAGTTGTTTCAAGTGATGGGGCCATGACAATGTTTCAAGGTAATAATTTCCTTGTCTATCCTAAACATGCCGGGATTTCCACGATTAAATTAAGGAAAAAAAGTAAATATCAAAGTAATTTTAAAGTCTTTTTTTCTAAGACATATCAAGATATTTTAGTTGCAGGTTCAGCTTATCCGGTTGAGGCCACTGTTACAGTCGAAGCAACAGGCGGTCAAATAAAAATTGAAAAAGTAGATGCCGATAGTCTTACCAACAAAGCCCAAGGAGAAGCCACTTTACAAGGGGCAGTCTATGAAATATATACTATTGGTAGAGAACTAGTTACAACTATTACGACCGATGAAAACGGCCATGCCGAAACGGCCCACGATATTCCTATTGGGATGTATATTATTAAAGAATTAAGTCCTAGTCTCGGATATGAATTAGATGATACGGAATATTCAGTTAATGTAACAACTATTAGTGAGTTTACGGTTTTGGCTAAAGAAAAAGTTAAGAAAAAAGCTTTTCGGTTTATTAAAGTTTTAAGTTCTAATCAAACCGGGCAGATGCAACCCGAAGTAGGAGTCGAGTTTGGTATTTTTGATTTGGCCGGTAATCTTCTTTTCCAAAAGCAAACTGATAGTGAAGGAAAAGTCGAATTTGAACTCCCTTATGGTCACTATGTTTTAAAACAGTTGACTGCTTATGAAAATTATGAAAAAATTGCGAATTATTATTTTGATGTGTTAGCAAGTGGGGAAGAAACAAAAATTTTCGCGGATAAAAAAATTTCGGCGCGATTAAAAATTATTAAAATAGATGCGGAAAATGGCAAAGCCATTCCTCAAGCACACATAAAATTTAAAATATTTGATGTCCAAAATAATAAATATGTAACCCAAATATTAAGTTATCCGGAACAAAAAGTAATTGATGTTTTTGAAACAGATAAAAATGGCGTTTTGCTTTTGCCTTATGCTTTAGAAGCAGGAAAATATATTATTGAAGAAGTAAATGAACCTATTTTAGGGTATCTTTGGAATAATCAAAAGTCCGAATTTACGATTGATGAGAATACTGTTTTAGAAAATACGGTTGATTATGGACCGATTTTAACGATTAAGTTTAAAAACACTCCGGTTAAAGGTGAAATAACCGTTGTCAAAAAGGGGCATTTTTTAGATATTGCCTCGGGAGAAATAAAAGAAAAAGAAATGCCTTTAAAAGATGTTTTATTTGGTTTATATGCCGCCACGGATATTTATGATGGAACTAATACCTTAATTTATCATAAAGATGAACTTATTAAAACCCTTAGAACCAATGAAGATGGCCTCCTGGTCTTTACGGATTTATATTTAGGTTCTTATTACCTAAAAGAATTGGCAACCTGGCCTAATTTTGTTTTAGATGAAACCATTTATCCAATTACTTTAGAATACCAAGATCAATATACCGAGGTCGTTAAAGAAAGTTTAGTTATTTTTAATAGGGCTTATCAAGGGCAATTATTATTTTATAAGCTAGATGGTGAAACTAAAGAACCTTTAAAAGATGTTTTAATTGCTATTTATGATGAAAATGATAATTTGGTTTTTCAAGGTTTGACGGATGAATTTGGCCAAATTATTCTTGATTTACCCATGGGTAAATATTATTTAAAAGAAGTTCAAACTTTAGACAATTATCTTTTAAATGACGAAAAAATATATTTTGAATTAAAAGAGGATGGCGAAATTATTACCTGTACGTTAGAAAATAAGCGCGAACCGGAATTAATTGTTGAAGTGCCAAATACTTATTTAGATGGTCCTAATTATTTATATGCAGTTATGATAGGTGCATTTATATATGGTAAGAAAAAGAAAAATAAAGTTAGGATTTAAGTTTATAACCATAATAGTTTTTATTCTTTTATTGTCTCATAATCAAGAAATAAATACCCAAATAAATAATTCTTTAAATATGATTGCCGATAGATATTTGGTAAAAGATGAACCTTATTTAATGGAATTAGTTATTCCTAAAATAAACTTGAAGCAAAAGATATATGCTAAAAATTCTTCTTTAAATAATGTTAAATATCATGTCATGTTATTAAATGAGTCTACCATGGTAAATAAAGAAGAATCTTATCTTATTTTGGCCGCCCATTCGGGAACTAGTAGAATATCGTACTTTCGAAATTTATTTAAATTAGATGAAGGGGATGAAGCCTATATTTATTATGATAATAAAGTTTATGCTTATGTTTTAGAAAGTAAGATGGAAGTTTCCAAAGAAAAGTATGTTGTCTTGAAGCCAGAAAAGAATCGTAATATTCTGACTTTGGTTACTTGTATAGGCAAAGAAAAAAGACTAATTGTCAATTTTAGCTTAAAGTAATAAATTGGTAAAATTAACATAAAAATTACTAGAGGTAAAGAAATGAAAAAAATATTATTATTTATATTAACTTTTTCTTTGATGATACCGATTGTCAAAGGCGCCGAGGATTTTGCCCCAACGGCTAAAAGTGCTATTTTAATTGATGCGGCGACCGGCAAAGTTCTTTTTGAAAAAAATGCGGATGAACAACTTCCGCCGGCTTCAATGACTAAACTAGCCAGTATGCTAATAATTATGGAATATGTAGATAGTGGTAAAATAAATTTAACTGATAAAGTTACCATAAGTGAAGCGGCGGCAAGTATGGGTGGCTCTCAAGTATTTTTAGAAGCTGGAGAGGTCTATACTGTCGAACAATTATTAAAAGGCATTGCCATTGCCAGTGGTAATGATGCTGTAGTTGCTATGAGCGAAAAAATCGCAGGATCTGAAGAAGCATTTGTTAATATAGTCAATAAACGGTTAAAAGAAATTGGGGCGACCAACACTGTTTTTATGAATGCCCATGGTTTAGATGCCGAAGGACATGTTTCGACGGCTCGCGATATGGCGACTATTGCCTTTAATCTGTTAAAACATCCTAAAATATTAGATTTTACAAGTATTTATGAAGAATATTTAGAAAAAAATGATGGTTCGAAAACTTGGTTAGTTAATACTAATAAATTAGTTCGTTTTTACGATGGTGTCGATGGCTTAAAAACTGGCTTTACGAATACCGCCGGTTATTGTTTGACGGCCACGGCTAAAAAAGGTGACCTTCGGCTTATAAGTGTTGTCATGGGGGAAGATACCACCGAAAACCGAAGCGCCGATACTGTTAAGATGTTAAATTATGGTTTTAATACTTTTAAAATTAATACTATTAAAAAAAATACCGAAATTTTAGGTAAAGTTAGAGTTGAAGGTGGTAAACAGGAACTAGCCAATATTACTTTAATTAATGATGCTACCGAGTTATTAAAAAATACTGATGAAGTTAAAAATTATACGTTTAATCTTAAAGTTGATAAAATAAAAGCTCCAGTTAAAAAAGGTGATGTTGTAGGTAGCGCGGAGATAATTGATAATGAAGGTAATATTATTGATGAGGTCGATATTACGGTTTCCGAAGATATTGAAAAAGCTTTCATTTTCGACTATTTGCTTAAAAATCTTAAAACCTTAACATCCGGCAAAACAATCATAAATAATTAAAAAAGTGTAAAGCAATTTACACTTTTTCTGTGGCATATCTTGACATGTTTTGTCGAATGTGTTTAAAAAGTTTCCAAATTCTATATGATGGATACAGAAGGTGATAAAAATGCTTAAAATTGACCTGAAATTTGATAACGGCATTTTATTTGTGCGATTAAGTGGTAGCTTAAGTCAAAAAAATAGTCAAAAGATTAATAATTATATTTTGCCTTTACTAAATAAATACAATATTAAATTTCTCGTTTATAATTTACGAGCTTTAAAAAATATTGATTTAAAAGGTCGCGATATTTTATTACATAGTAAATATATTATGAAAAAAAATAAAGGTAAAATTTTACTATGTCAAGTTAATAAAAAATTAGAAAGTTTTTTAAAAGGTGTAAAAATACCTATAATTAAAAATGAAAGGGAAGCGAAAGCTTTAATAGGAGCGTAAAAATGACGAAAGAAGAAATAATTGCTACAAATTCTAAGTTAATATGGTTTATTGCCAATAAATTTTATGGTGTTGATAAAGAAGATTTATATCAAACGGGTGTTAAAGCTATTTTAGATGCTTATGAAAAATACGATCCGCGAGAAGGCGCTAAATTTAGTACGTTTGCTTATAAAGCTATCTATGGAGCCATGTATAAGTTGGCTAATCAACGTCTGTTAAAAGTAAGTCGCGATATTGTCAAATTAAAGAAAAATATTGAAAAAGCGCGGGAGATGTTATCCCAAAAATATGGTCATGAAGCATCAAATCAAGAAATCGCGGCCTTTTTAGAAATATCGATTGAAGATATTGAACTAGCTTTAGCTAGTTTTGAAAATTTAGTATCACTTGATGCCGATCAAAAAAGCGAACGTTCTTTATCGGAAATAATTCCCGATCAGAATAAAAATAATCTTGATGATAAAATTTTAATCAATGATAGTATGGCAACTTTAGATGATTTTGAAAAAGATATTATTAATTTACGTTATTTTCATGATTTAACGCAGGCGGAAACAGCTAAAGTTTTAAATACTAGTCAAGTAAAAGTTTCGCGTTATGAAAAAAGAAGTTTAACCAAAATGCGCGATTATATCAATTTGTAAGGTATAAATAACCATAATTTTTTCATACTAGCAATAGGTGAAGATTTTTGAAAAAGGATGATTATAAAAAATTAGTTAAAAAAATTTCGCCCCAAGAAAATCGGTTTAAAAATGCTATAATTGCTTTTCTTACGGGTGGCAGTTTAGCTTTAACTGGCGAAATTATTATTTGTTTTCTTATGACTTCATTTGGAAGTTCGCGTGTTGAGGCCGGTTTATGGTTAGCTTTAATTGTTATTTTAATTTCAACGCTTTTCACGGCTTTAGGTTTTTTTGATAATTGGGTAACTAAATGTAAATGTGGCCTTATTATTCCTACGACCGGTTTTGCGCATTCGGTAGCGAGTGCCGCTTTAGATTATCGGAATGATGGCTTGATAACCGGGTTAGGTTCTAATTTTTTTAAACTCGCAGGCTCCGTGATTTTATATGGCGTAATTAGTGCCTTTTTTTTAGTGATTGTGAAGGTGATTTGTTGTGGCTAGTTTTAAATTTAAAAATGTTTATATCGAAGATTATTATTCTTTAGTAGGACCAATTGAAAAAGAAAGTCGTTTAAAAAATTTTGATTTAGCTATGGAGGATTATTATTTTAAAGCAAAAACTTTTGAAAAATCGGAAGTTAAAATGCAACAAACCGTAATTGATAATCTACTTGCTCGTCATAACTACACTATCAATGATTTTGACCTTTTAATCGGGGGCGATTTATCTAATCAAATTAGTATTACAAATTATAATGCTTTAAATTATAATGTTTCTTTTTTAGGTATCTATTCGGCTTGTGCAACTTTTTGCGAATCTTTAATTGTTGGGGCTAATTTTTTAGATAATAATCCTTTAAAAAAAGCTATGTTAATAACAAGCTCACATAATTTAAATGCCGAGAAACAATTTCGTTATCCCGTAGAATATGGGGCACCGAAACCGCATACCGCGACTTTTACGACTACGGGCGCTATTAGTACTATTTTAACGAAAAATAAAGGCAAAATTAAAATTGAAGCGGCTACTATTGGTCGAGCAATTGAACTTGGAATTAAAGATGCCAATAATCTAGGAGCGGTTATGGCTCCGGCAGCGGCTTCGACTTTGCAAACTCATTTAACCGAATTAAAACGCGATCTTAATTATTATGATTTAATTTTAACTGGCGATTTAGGGTGTATTGGTTCAAAAATATTACAAGAATTTTGTGAAAAAACGTATAATTTAAAATTAAAAAAATATTTGGATGCCGGTTGTGAATTATTTTTAAAAAGTCAAGACACGTATGCCGGAGGTAGTGGCCCGGCGTGTTTACCTTTGGTATTATATAATAAGATTTTAAAACAAAAAAAATATAAAAAGATTTTAATAATTGCGACGGGAGCTTTACACAGTGTGGCTATGGTTAATCAAAAGGAAAGTATCCCGGCCATTGCGCACGCGGTTAGTTTGGAGGTTTTATCATGAATTATCTTTTTGCCTTTTTATTATGTGGCGCAATTTGTGCTTTAGGTCAAATAATTTTGGATAATACGAAACTGACTCCGGGGCATATTACATCGATTTTTACTGTCGGTGGTGCACTTTTATCTTTTTTAGGTATTTACGATATTTTGGTGGCCAAATGTGGTGTTGGAGCTACGTTACCAATATCTAATTTTGGCCATATGTTATATTCTTCGGCATATCAAGGTTATATTGAAGAAGGGATTCTAGGTATTTTCTCAGGAATGTTTGTCAAATCTTCAGTTGCAATCACCGGTGTAATTATTTTTTCTTTCATTTTTGCCATTATTTTTAAACCT
>CANROR010000030.1 GCA_947632275.1 uncultured Bacilli bacterium
CTTTCTTTGGGGTAAGGGGAAGTCTACCCTTTTTTATTATTTTTATAAAATAAATTTCGTTTTTCTTTTCAGACTAACCACCTCTTTCAATATCCATCTTAATACGAACAAATGAACGTGTCAACAAACAATTAAACATTTGTTTGACTTTTTACATTTAATAGTGTAAAATTATTTTAGGAGGAAAATATGAATAATAAAAATCTTTCAAAAAGACAAGAAGAAGTTTTAACCTTTATTAAAAAATATATTGCCGAACACGGTTATCCCCCTGCTATCAGAGAAATTTGCGCGGGCGTTGGTTTAAATAGTCCAGCCACGGTTTTTGTCCACATTAAAAATTTACAAAATTTAGGTTTCTTAAAATCCACGAACAATAAATTTCGGACTTTGGAAGTAGTTGGCGAAAACGAATACTTAGAAAAGAAGGAAGATGTGGTAAAAGTTCCTTTGCTAGGTAAAATTACGGCCGGGAATCCGATTACGGCTATTGAACAACCAAATGAATTTTTTGATCTTCCGGCGACTTTACTACCTAGACAAGCTAAAGTCTTTACTTTAAAAGTCAGTGGGGAATCCATGATTAATAAAGGGATTTATGATGGCGATATTGTCATTGTCAAAAGACAAAACACAGCTCATAATGGCGAAATTGTCGTAGCTATGACGGAAGAAAATGAAGTTACTTTAAAAACTTATTACAAAGAAAAAGACCACATTCGCTTACAACCCGAGAATGATACAATGGAGCCTTTCATCTTTCCTAATATCACAATCTTAGGTATAGCTGTTGGTCTTTATCGGAAATTATAAAATATTAAAATCTCGCATACAATGCGGGATTTTTTGTTTTTACAAATAATTTTAAATTTTATCAAGCTATCCGAAAAGGCGCTAACTTTGTCCCATTTCCGGATTTTAATATTGTATTATACGATAAGTAAAAGACAGGGCGAATAGCATATATAATATTATTTACATTACGGGTAACGACAGATCCAACATTTAAAATGCTAAAGGCATTATCCCGTCCTTCGGAACTACGCAATAATAACCATTCATATGTATTGCCATCATTTATATACAACCAATTATTTTTTTGGATATTTTCATTTAAATAATTTTCTAATGTTCTCATTGTCCAACCATCTTTATATGCTCCATAACCATAATCTGACACATACATCAAAGCCACTTTTCCGTCATAAGTTTTATCTTCTTCAGTAGCAATATTTCCTAAATATGGATTCTTTATTTCATTTTGATATGTTTCATATACATACTTTTTTTGAATATTATCAAATATATTTCCACCTGTTATATAGGTATGTTTCATAATATTATCTTGAACATAACTTGGTAAGCTATTTAAATAATTTTGATTTAATGTAACCGTGTTTAAAGTACTATCTTTCCAAGTATTTTTGTAATTAGAGCTCATCAATCCACTCCAACGATAGCCTTTACCACTAGGCGTTTGCCCTTCAATTTCCGCATCTTCATCTTCATATGGTGTGTCCTTAATTAATTTTATTTCGTAATGACCTTTATCATTTTTAAATAGACCTATGATGCGATATAAATCATTATTAGCACATTCACCCTTAGCATTATTGTCGGTTCCTAAACAAACATAGTTATTAACTATACCACTAGCACCACTATAACGATAAGAATAATCTTGAGCATCAATTATAATATCACTCGATTTTATGGTACCATTATGATAAATTAATGTATCTTCATTTTTCTTAACAATATCACAAGCCATATTATTTTCATAACCATATAAACAACTTTTGGTAAAATCATACTTATCAAAATAAGCATAACATTTATCACTAGTTATAAGAGATGCTTCGATTTTTTGTTTCTCACTATTCCAAGCAAGAGTCCCTCCATTTTCACAACCACTTTTCTCTGAATTAAAAATATAGTCATCTTTTACAAATTGTTGCTCACTTTTTTCAGTATATTTTCCTTCTTCATTTTCTACCATCATACTGATAAAAGAAGAAGATTTTTCTTTATTTGTTTCGTTTAATTCTTTATGAGATTGAGAAATAATTATTAAACTTGTTAATCCAATTAAAAATATAATTAGGTTTATAGTTAATTTTCTTTTCATGGGCCAAATCCTACTTTCACCCCTAATTATATATATATATATATATATTCAAGCCCTAAATTAAAATTTGACATTGAATTTTATTTTAATTTTCGTTATACTATATATAGTGTTACCGGTTAGGTAATGCCTACTGATCGCAGACACTACACCTTTATGGCTAGTGTCTTTTCTTATGCTATATTAATTTTAGAATAACCAAGATGAGCATAATTATTATGATAAAAAGAATTGCTTCTTTATTCATAACCATCACCTATGCCTTAGTTCATAACCTGTTGAGCATAAAACCCCCTCAAGAAAAATTACTCAGATAAATTTTGGTAGGCACTACTAACCAATAACAAGTATTCTATTATAGAAAAAATGCCGGCATTTGCAAGCATTTCGACATAACTAGACATATCTTTTATTTTTTATTTTACAAAGAAAACTACACTAGCTAGAAAGGCCATATAAAGAATAAAAACTATCCAACCATTTAGCATATCTTTTTTATGGCTTTTACCTTCTAAACCTAAAGCCATGGTCGCTAGATATCCACCGATAAGGCCGCCAATATGGGCTAAAATATCAATGCCCGGGATTAAAAATCCAATAATTAAATTAACAACAATAATCGGAATTATTTGATTTTTTAATACGGAATTTAAATAAAGGCGATAATGATAACCAAAATATAAAAGTGAACCTAAAAGACCAAAGATAGCCCCACTAGCTCCCGCGGAAATACTGTTACCCGTGATTAGGGAAAATAAACTACCACTAATCGCACTAAGTAAATAAATGGCTAAATATTTCCATTTGCCGACATAAGTTTCTAGTTGCGAACCTATTATGGATAACGAATACATATTAACAAATAAATGGACAATACCAATATGTAAAAAAGCACAAGTAAGTAAACGCCAAACTTGGCCTTCTAAAACTAAAGGTTTATAGTTGGCTCCAAAGGTTAGTAAAGTTATAGTATCTGTACTTCCCCGACCTAATAAATACATTAAAAGAAAAACAATCACATTTATAATAATTAAAACTTTCGTCACAATTATTTTCTTAGGGGAAAATACTTTTTCAAATAATTTGTTACTTTTTTGGGTTTTTTCATTGATATCATTCGTAACATTAATAATTAAATCTAAATTATTAGCCCCTTCAATTAAATTATTTTGGATATTAGGAAAAGCACCGACTAACGCATTATTGGTTTTTATATCACTAACCGAATCTAATTTAATCGTATTAATATTAAATCTCGGTTCTAACTTTACTTTATTATTGACATTTAAACAAATATTTAAAGTATTAACTTTAAAAGATAAAGTTTTTTTCTTAATTTGTTTAATAATAAATCTTATTTTAAATATATCGGAAATATATTGTTCATCATTATAAATTGACTTAGCATTTATCCGAATAACCCGGTATGGTCCTTCTAAATTTTCGAGCCAAATTTCATTTTGCACACCTTGAACATTAATCGGTTGATAATTTTCTTTCGTAATAAAATAATGGGCTAAGCTCATCATTATTTGATCATAAGCATTTATTGAAACTAGTGCCATTTTTCCTTTCTCCTTGTTCTTATATTTTACTATAAAACATAAATTTAGTAAAGAGGAGGCCCTTTTATGTTTTATACCTTTTATATTGCGTTTATCTTATTTATTTGCATTACTATTTATCAGTTAGTAAAATCCAAATTAATGAATGAAGATTTATTATTTTTAATTGCTTGTAATTATTTACTTAATATTACAACGGCAATCTTCTTTGGCTATTACAATAGTTTATCTTTTGCCCTTTTATCGGCTTTTGCATTAGCCATTTTTGCCACCCTTTTAATTTATAAAATTGCTTTAGCATTTCAAAGAATTAAATTTTTCTCTTTGCCCTATTTAGCTTTAGTTTATTTTGTTTTCTTCTTTATCCTTTTTAATATTATCTAAAAATTCTTGGAATTCTTTTGGTAAATCCGCACGAAAAGTTAATTTTTCGTGCGTAATAGGATGAATAAATTCTAAACTCGCCGAATGTAAAAATTGGCCAAAAGGCGTAGCTTTTTTCTTACTGTAAACGGGATCGTTAAAAACCGGATAGCCAATATACGCCATATGGACTCTTATTTGATGGGTCCGACCGGTTTCTAAAACCAATTTAACTAACGTATATTGGCGAAATTTTTCTAAGACTTCAAGATTAGTTTTAGCGTATTTTCCCTCACTCGTTACGGTATATTGGGAAAAATTATTTTTATCGCGGCCAATTGGCGCTTCAATGCTCGCTTTGGAATGCGGAAAAACCCCTTCTAGTAAAGCAATATATTCGCGATGCACTTTTTTCGTTTTAAAATCTTCAGCCAAAATTTCATGAGCCCGATTAGTTTTACAGACAAGCATTAATCCTGAAGTATCTTTATCTAGCCGATGGACAATCCCTGGTCTTAAAGGGCCATTAAGATCACTTAAATGGGAAGTATAAGCTAAAAGGCCATTAACTAAAGTATGTTCATTATTACCACTTCCCGGATGAACTACCAATCCACTTGGTTTATTAATAACTAAAACATCATCGTCTTCATAGACAATATCAAGTTTCATTTTCTCCGGTTTAACTTCGATATCCGTCAAAAAACTTTCATCGGAAGTAATTAAATCATTTAGACTAACTTTATAACTAGGTTTAACCTTTAAACCATTAACTAAAACTTGCCCCGCGGAAACTAGCTTGGCAATTTTTTCACGACTATAATCCGTATTTTCACTTACATATTTATCGATGCGACTTCCGGCGTTTAGAACTTTTAATTCCACATTTATCATCTCCCTTCCAAAGAGAAATTACCAAAAGAATAAAACCTAAAATTAAAGAAACATCGGCCAAATTAAAAACGGGGAAATTATAACTACCAAATTTAAAATGGAGAAAATCAATAACGGCTCCCCGATCCATGCGGTCAATTAAATTACCAAAAAGGCCGCCATAGATAAAACCAAAGGCCAAAATATTGCGCATATTAATTTTAAAATAATCTTGATAATAAATAAAACAAATAAAGGCCGCGATTGAAATAATAATTAACATATTAAGCATGCCCGAAAACATGGACCAAGAAGCACCGGTATTATAAACTTTGGTAATAGCAAAAAAGCCTCTTATAATTGGGATACTTTCACCCACCGAAAAATAATTATCAATGGATAATTTGGTAATTTGATCAATAAAAATAATTAACAGCCCCAATAATAAACTTCTTCTTTTCATATTCTTATGATATCAAATTATCACATTTTTATCAATATAACATCCGTCCCGATTTTTTCAACATCACTAAATTTAAAAGTAGTTTCTTTTGATTTAAACATTCGTAAAAAAAACTTCCGCGGTTCAGCAATTAAAGCAGTAATTTTGCCGTCGTTATCGACCTCAACATCAACAATACGTCCTAAATTAACGCCTGTATACAAACTAATAATATCTTTTCCTTGCAGTTCACTTAAAAGCATACTACCACCTTGTTAAATTATATTCTAAAATTTTTATTTAAGTAAAATTTTAAAGTTTTCTTCATATTATTTAGTAATGAAAAATTATAAAAAAATTTGGTTTATTTTAAGTCCTATTACTTTATTTTTCTTAAGCACCATTACCCATAGTATTTATGATAAATTTCCCTTTTTGTTAACCAAAATATTTTTCCCGGTTAACGAAAGTATTTGGGAACACAATAAAATGATTATTATGGCTTATTTTATTTTTATGTTAATTGAAGGTCTAATTTTTAAAAAATTAAATTTTAATTATATTTGGGCCAGTATCGTGTGTTCTTTATTAGTTATTTTAATTTTTAGTCCCATTTATTTTTGCATTTTAAAAGGCCAAGATAATTTAATCGTGACCCTTATTATTTATTTTATTTGTTTATGTTTAAGCCAGTTATATTTTTATTTTTTAAAACCGCATTCTCCCATGAAAATAAGTATTTTGCTATGGCTTTTAGTTTTTAGCCTAAATGGTTATCTTACCTTTTATCCTTTAAAAAATCCTTTATTTAACGTAAATTTAGAATGCCTAAAACTTCTTCATGATAAGTATAACTAAACATATCTAAGCCATAAACTTTGGTTACTTCATAAATATCTTTTATTTTAGCCAGATCTCTAACCAATGTATGAATATTACAAGAAACATAAATTATTTTCTTGGGTCTTTTTTCTAAAATCACGGCAATAGTTTTATTATCAAGTCCTTTTCGGGGTGGATCGACAATCCACGTTGCATAATTATTTTTGAGCCTCGTAATTTCTTTTTCCACATCGCCCCATTTAAAGGTAACATTTTTAATCTTATTTAAAGCGGAATTGGCTTCACCATTTTTACTAGCATTGGCAACAATTTCGATGCCTAAAGCTTCTTTCGCTTTTAAAGCCGCATTTAAAGTAAGGGTCCCTACCCCTGAATATAAATCTAAAACCGTTTCATTCCTTGGAATGTTTTCTTTTATTAAATTAAACAATATTTGGGCAATAAAAGGATTAACTTGAAAAAAGGCATCATACGTTATTTTAAATTTTAAACCATTTATTTCTTCGATTAGATAATCCACGCCATAGACTAATTTATCATTAACGATAATCCCTTTTAAATTATGAAAATTTGTTAAACTATTTATATTTAATTTTTCTTGGGTTTTAAAAATAAGTAAAACCTCGCCTTTTAAATTAGATCTTATAATAACATCGGCATTTTTTAAATTTAACTTGGCTATAACAGGTATAAGTTCATTAATGCTTTTACTCGTAATTGGACATTTGGTAATCTCTACAATTTCATTCGTAGCTTTTTGGTAAAAACCTAAATGCCCATTTTGCATTTTTAATTCTATTTTATTGCGATAATAAAGGGGTTCGGGATTTTTAATCATCTCGGGTTCGACAACTAAATTTATTTTTTGAAAAATATTGCTTATTTTCTTTCTTTTATAATCTAAAGTTTCATCATAAGTTAAATTTTGAAGTTGACATCCCCCACATTTATAATAAAAAGGACAAAAAGCTTCTTCTCTATTCGGCACTTTTTGGATAATTTCTAATATTTCGCCCTGATTATAATGTTTACTTTTTTTCGTTATCTTGATAGTAACTACATCGCCTGGGATACATTTAGGAACAAAAGTCACAATGCCATCCACATAAGCAATTCCCTGACCTTGATGATCTAATTTTTCAATTAAAACTTGCATAAAATCACCGCTTTCATTTTACCATATTATTAAAAAAAGAAAAGAAGTTAAAATTTTTAACTTCTAATTTCAACCATCTTTTGCTAGCGATTAACATATATAATAAAATAATCTAAATTTAAAGTTTTTTTGTTGAATTGGAAAAACTTTTTTATTTTCTTATTTTTTTGGTTTGATTGGAAAAACTTTTTCTTCAAAGAAATTTAATTTTATTAAGTATCTAAAAATTTAATAAATAAAAAAGAAGTATCGTAACTTCTAGTTATATGATAATTTTTACATCTTTACTTCTTTTCAATTTTCTCTTTACCACCCATATAAGGTTGTAAAGCTTTGGGTATTTTAATTGAACCATCTTTTTGATAGTTATTTTCAATTAAAGCTATTAAACCTCTGGGTGATGCCACTACCGTATTGTTTAAGGTAGCTACTAAATAAGTTCCTTTTTCCCCTTTAGCTCTAATACTTAGGCGTCTTGCTTGCGCATCCCCTAAAGTTGAACAAGAACCGACTTCAAAATATTTTTGTTGTCTTGGGCTCCAGGCTTCGACATCGCATGATTTAACCTTTAAATCGGCAAGATCGCCACTACAACATTCTAAGGTGCGAACTGGCACATCTAAGCTTCGGAAAAAGCCCACCGTATATTGCCACATTTTATTGTACCAAGTAAAAGCATCTTCAATTTTACATAAAACAACCATTTCTTGTTTTTCAAATTGATGCACCCGATAAAGACCTCTTTCTTCTAAGCCATGAGCGCCGCCTTCTTTTCGAAAACAAGGCGAATAACTAGTTAGGCAAATAGGCAAATTTTCTTCTTTAATTATTTGGTCTTTAAAACGGCCAATCATGGAATGTTCACTCGTCCCAATCAAATATAAATCTTCGCCTTCAATTTTATACATCATAGCTTCCATTTCTTTAAAAGACATAACGCCATTAACGACATCCCCATGAATCATAAAAGGCGGAATACAATACGTAAATCCTTTATCAATCATAAAATCGCGGGCATAACTTAACATCGCGGAATGAAGCCGCGCAATATCACCTGTTAAATAATAAAAACCATTCCCACTTGTCCGACCGGCGGATTCCTTATCTAAACCGCTTAAGGCCTCACATATATCCGCATGATACGGTATTTCATAATCGGGAACTATGGGTTCACCAAATTTTTCAATTTCCACATTTTCCGTATCATCTTTACCAATAGGTACACTTTCATCTATGATGTTAGGAATTAAATACATTCTTTGTTTAATTTCGGTAGCTAAATTTTCTTCTTTTTCTTCGAGTTCTTTAATTTCATCCCCGATTTTAGCAATTTCATCTTTGATTTTTAAAGCCAATTCTTTTTTGCCTTCCCGCATTAAAGAACCAATTTTATCACTAACTTCGTTTCTTTTTCCTCTTAAAGTATCGGCCGCTTGTTTACATTCCCGATAGGATTGATCAAGTTCGGCAACTTCATCAACAATAAATAATTTTTCATCTTGAAATTTCTTTTTCATATTTTCTTTGACTAAATCGGCATTTTCTCTTATTAATTTTATATCTATCATAATATTTCCTCTCTTTCTAATTATAGCACTAATTTTTTTACTTTTAAATTATTGATTTCTTTACCAAATAAATCCAAAACGAGTTCACGGCATTTTTATCTTGTTTTATATTAGCTAAAAATCCATCAAGTATTTTGATAAAATTAGTATTTTTAGACTCGGATCGATATTCTTGATAATATTGTTCTAATATCTGATTTTTATTATTAATTAGCTCATCAATTAATTTAGTATTTTCCTTTTCAGACATTTATATCACATCCAAATCTTTACTTAAATAAATTTTAACATGAAAAAAGGAGAATTACTAGTTCTCCTTAAGATAATCTTCCAAGACTTTTTTTAAACCTTTATAAGGCAGTAAAGCACAATTCTTTCGGTTATTTTGCTTATAAATATCATCATAAACTAAAGCTTCGTTTAATATTTCCTCATTATATTTTTCTTCGTTTACCATCGCTTCAAAATTATTAATATAATCTAAGGCTTCCAAAACTGTTTTGCCAATTAAATTAGTAATCATAATGGAAGTTGAAGAAATACTTATCGCACAAGCTTCGCCATCAAAAACAATATCTTCGATTTTTTTATTCTTTATTTTTATATAAATATCTAAATTATCAATGCAAGAAGAATTATTCGTATTTATCTTTAAATAATCCGGATCTTCTGTTCTTACTCGATTTTTAGGATGACTATAATGTTCCATAATAATATCTCTTTTGGTATTACTATCCATTCTTTTTCGCCTCACTTAAACATCGTAATTATAAATCTATTTTTATTTTGCTGCAAGTAGGGAAAAAATTATTCATTTATTAACGTCGGATAACCATCACTTCCTAATATCCATTTGCTTAATTTATAATCCTTTAACGATTCATCAATTTCACTTAAATTAATGTTTTCAATATTTTGATTTAATTGATCAACAAATGTTTGCAATTTCATTTGTTCTAAAGTCATAGCAATTCCCATGTCAGCAATATTAGAACCAATTACACTATTAACATAATAAGTGTTTTGAATATTGTTAGTTGTACTATTTGAATCAAAATATCCTAAACTATACTTATTCGCTTCGCCACTAATGGTACCTATATTATATACATTTCTTAATATATTTGTACTATTTTCGGTACTTTGGCCTTGCAAACCTCTACCGCTACTTTGTACTAAACCTGATACAGAACTAAAACCTAAATTACTTAGTAAATTTAAATTTCCAGCATTATAACTATTTAATAAAATTAATTTATTACTATGAAAATTTCCTATTAATCCTATAATAACAGTTCCTGTTTTATTATTAGCCGTAATATTTCCGATATTATAACTATTCAATGTAATATCTATCGGATGAAAATAAGCGTAACTAATATTAGCACCAATTAATCCTCCTATTTGTGACATCGAAGCCCATATTTCGTCCGTTACATTAATATTACCAGTATTATAACATTTATCTATTATTATCCCAGATTCTAATGCACCTAATAATCCCCCAACTCGAGTACCATTAAAAATTTCGCCAGTATTATAGTTATTCTTGAGAATACTTATTTCGGATTGATTGGCAATATAGCCAATTAATCCACCAATATATTCAGAAATGTCAAAACCATTTGGACTTATTTTTATAACATTATTTGAATTATAAGAATTATTAATGGTTGCTTTTTGATTTACCCTCCCGATTAATCCTCCTACAAAAGTTCCGTTTTCACCATTAGCAGTTACATTGCCAATATTATAACTATCATTTATTTCAATATTACCATAAACTAAACCCGCTAATCCCCCGACATAATTAGCAGTTGTACCAACATTATTTAAAATTTCCCCCTCATTATGGGAATTATTAATTTTTATAGTTGTTACTGTAGTACCAAAACCAACTATTCCCCCAGTAATAACACCGATATCGTTAGTTAAATTACCATAGTTAATACAATTTTTGATGGTTAAAATTCCATTCTTATAGCCAGTATAACCTACTATACCTCCCAAATTCCTACTCCCACTTATATCACCATAATTTTGGCAATTTTCAATTGTAGTTGTTCCATAATTTCCACCTATTATACCACCAATATCGTATTCACTTGATTCACTTGTTATTGTTACATAATTTGTAACATTACTTATAAAACTAGTTTCACCAATACCGCCCGAAATACTTCCTATTACTGCCCTTACTGTACTTGTTATTTGACCCTTTAAGGTTATATTTTTCATTGTCGCATTATGTGCTTCACCAAATAAACCCAATCTTAAATTAGTCCCTTCAATTTCATTTTTAATATATAAATTACTTATTGTATGATTTCCTCCATCAAAATTTCCTTGAAATGTTTGGCTTGCATTTCCAATTGGTTTAAATCCACTTCCAGTTGTTAGTTCTTTAATTAAAGCTTCATTTCCATTTATCCCATTTATATCTTTAAAGTCTGTTCTATTTGCATCTTCATAATCACTAGCATCTTTAAAATCTAAATCATTGGTGAGTAGAAAATATTCGCCTTCATAAGTTGTTCCTGAATTTACCTTATTACTTAATTTTACTAAATCCTCAATCGTTTGAATTAAATATGGATGGTCTTCCGTTCCATAACTGGCTTTATCAAAATAAACATAACATTTATCTGTTCCTTTTACTTTTACATTTATCTTATTTGTTTCTAAATTATATCTTAAAATACTGCCATTTTCACAATAAGTCTTATGCATATTTAAAGCATATTCGGAATTATTAGGCCATTTATATAAATTAGTTTTTTGATACTTTCCTGTTCCTTTTTCTTCTTCTAGGTATATAGCCATCATGTTATTTACTACTTTTTTATGGCCATACCTTATTTCATAACCTAAAAAGATTACACATAGCATTATCATTATTCCTAAGGTACTTAATAATGTTTTTCTCATGAGCAAAATCCTACTTTCACCCATAATTATATATATATATATATATATTCATGTAAACTATAAGTTGTAAGTTATTGAT
>CANROR010000031.1 GCA_947632275.1 uncultured Bacilli bacterium
TTTTTATTTTCTTTTTTTCTTCTTTTTTTCACTTAAAAAGGAGTGATTTTTATTTTTCACTCCTTAATACTGAGTAATTATTTTTTACTTTTAATTTCAAAATAATTACTTGGAACCTTAATTTTCTTAGCATCATATTCTTCTTTTAAGTATTTCATAAATTCCCGATTGACACCAAATTCTGATTCAGCACTACATTCAATCATAATTTTATATAAATATTTATTAGCATCAATTGATTCAATCCCTAAAAGATTAATATCATTTTTAACATTTTTGTTATTTCTTAATTTTTGATTAACATTTTGCATTATTTCTTCAATTTCTTTTAAAGATACATCTTTGGAAATCGGTAATTCTAAATAAAGATTAGTATTCGTCATACTATGATTTATCACGGAAGTTACTAAACTATTATTGATAATCATAACTTCACCACTATAAGATTTAATTTTCGTGGTTTGTAAACCTAATTCAATTACTTCGCCGCGAAAACCATTAATGGTAACCACATCACCTTGCATATAATGATTATCAAAAATAATCGCAATTCCCGACAAAAGATTTTTAATTGTATCCTGAAAGGCTAAACCAAAAATGGCGCCGGCGATTCCTAATGAAGCAATAATACTTGTTGTTTTAATCCCATAAATATTCAGAATTGCTAAAAACGTAATAACAGCCACAATATATTTTAAAATGCTTTTTACTAAATTAATAACAGTTCTTTCTCTTTTAATTTGTAAAGCATTTTTCCGCCCTTCATTTCTTTCAAAATGTAAAATTTGGTGCGCAATTTTACTTAATATTTTATAAATAACATAAGCAATTATAATATAAATAATGGGTAAATAAATTAAAGAAAAATCAAAATCTTTAAACATTTTTATGCTCCTCTTCCGGCCATTCTAAAGCGTTCTTTTGGATCTAAATATTTTTTCCGAAGTCTAATTTCCGTTGGGGTTATTTCAATATATTCATCAGCTTCAATAAATTCTAATGCTTCTTCTAAAGTAAATTTTTTCGCTTTATTTAAAGCAATTGCTTCATCCGATGATTTACTCCGGGTATTAGTAAGTTCCTTGTTTTTACAAGGATTAACATTTAAATCCCCTTCTTTATTACAAATACCAACAATTTCACCAATATAAACTGGCGTAGATGGATCGACAATCATTATACCCCGATTAGTTAAATTATATAAAGAATAACCAAAAGTTACCCCATTTTCCATCGAAACCATAACCCCATTCTTGCGCCCTTGGATTTCGCCCGCATAAGGTTTATAACTATCAAATGAACGAATCATAATGCCTTCTCCTTTAGTTTCGTTAATGAAAGTACCACGATAGCCAATTAGACCGCGCGTTGGCACTAAATATTCTAATTTAGTATACCCAACTTCCCCGGGTGCCATACTTTGCATATTCCCTTTTCTTTCATTTAAAGAATTAATAACGGTACCCGTGAATTCATCTGGCACATTAATAATAACTTTTTCAAAAGGTTCGCATTTAACGCCATCAATGGTTTTCGTAATTACTTCGGGTTTGGAAACGGAAAGTTCATAACCTTCTCGCCGCATATTTTCTAAAAGAATTGATAAATGTAATTCTCCACGTCCACTTACTTTAAAGCCTTCTTCATTAGGCATCGCTTCCACTTTTAAACCAACATTGGTTTCTAATTCTTTTTCCAAACGATCTTTTAAATGGCGACTAGTTAAAAATTTGCCACTTTCGCCCGCGAAAGGTGAATTATTAACTAAAAAGTTCATCGATAAAGTTGGTTCTTCAATAATAATTTTTGGCAAAGGATCAATATGACCAACTTCACAAATCGTATCGCCAATCGAAACTTCACTACAACCGGCCACCGTAACAATATCACCATAATAAGCTTTAGCAACTTCGACTCTTTTAATACCTTGATTAACAAATAATTTCGTTACGCGAAAACTAGCCGTTTCGCCATTGTTTTTAGCTAAAGCCACCGTTTTTCCAACTTCAATAACCCCTTTATTAATCCGACCAATCCCCAGACGACCAATATAATCATCATAATCAAGTTGACTTATTTGCATTTGTAAGTGATCGGATTCACTACCTTTAAAAGGTTCAACACTATTTATAATAGTTTCAAATAAAGGGGTTAAGTCTTTCCCTTCATCATTCATATCATAAACCGCATATTCATCTCTCGCACTACCATAAAGAATCGGAAAATCTAATTGTTCATCGGTAGCTCCCAGTTCCATAAATAAATTAAAAGTCATATCGACAACTTCAATCGCTCTTTGATCTTTTTTATCAATTTTATTAATAAAAAGAATCGGTTTTAAATTATTTTGTAAAGCTTCTTTTAATACAAATCTTGTTTGAGGCATCGGCCCTTCGGCGGAATCAACCAAAAGAATAACCGTATCGACAGTTTTAATAATCCGTTCAATTTCACTAGAAAAATCCGCGTGTCCCGGCGTATCAACAATATTTATTTTATAATCTTTATACTTAATGGCACAGTTTTTGGCCGTAATAGTGATGCCTCTTTCTTTTTCGATATCCCCACTATCCATGACGCAATCTACTAATTCTTCATTTTCTCGAAAAACCCCACTTTGGCGAAGCAAGCCATCAACTAAAGTAGATTTGCCGGCATCAACATGGGCAACTACGGCAATATTTATTATTTTATCCATTCAACTCACCTTTTTCCAACTTCTAGATAATAATATAAAAAAGGCTTAAAGTCAAGCAAAATAATAAATATTAATTTTATTTACTTTCACTAATAAGTTCACTTAAATAAACAATTTTTAAATCTTTAAATTGGATGTCTTTAACTAACATTTTTAAATTATCTAAGTTAGTTCCTTTTTTAACTAAGAAAATATCCCCACTACTTAAATTATTTTTAATATTTAAAAATGTCGTATTATTTAAAATACTTGGTTCAATTAAATATTTGGCTTTGTCTTTACAAATATCTATTATATTATCATTAATAAGACATAAATTTTTATTTAAAGAAGCATTATTAAGTAAACTTTCAATCTTATCATAATTTTTAAAATCATTATTGATAGCCTCAAAATCTTCTTTAGTACTATAATCTTCTAAAGTTACTAAAATATTAGCTTTTAGCTTATTTTCTTTAAAAAAATTTTTTAAAGTATTGTCATTTTCCATAATAAACGCTACTTCATTTTTGGCTCCATTCCCCTTTTTTATTATTTTATCTTTATTATTTTCTAAACTGATGGTAGGCATTGTTTCTTTAAAAACTAAATAATATTCATTAAAAGCTTCTAAATTTTTCATATTATAATAACTATCTTTTACGGCGACTTCACTCCCATTTAAGCCAGGAATAATATAATTATCCTCAATGATAGCACTAACTGCTTGTTCTTCATAGCTTGCTTTATTATCATTGATTTTTTGATATAAACTATTTTTTTCTAAAACAAAGTTAGCAATTTTATCCGTATAATAAAAAGAAAATAACATAATGGCACAGATTCCTAAATATTTAAAGAATTTCATGTTTTTTACTTCACCTAAAAAATTATATGAATTAAAACTTGCTATTTTTCCTTTTTTTCATTATTATATTACCTAAAAGTTGGAAGTGATATATGTGGACT
Organism: uncultured Bacilli bacterium; assembly: GCA_947632275.1. Taxonomy (GTDB): domain Bacteria; phylum Bacillota_I; class Bacilli_A; order RF39; family UBA660; genus Onthocola_B. The sequence continues at coordinate 3,647 of CANROR010000031.1, forward strand.
TAGTTTTAAATCCCCAAATAGATGAAGAATTAAAAAATTTATTAGGAACTGCGGCTGTATTAAGTAAAGATAATACTGTCCTAAACAATAACCACGTAGATGATAACTTAATTGCTTCCCTAACACCAATGCTAACTAATAATTATGTTTTAAATTTTATCAAAACAAGAAATTTATTACACATTATTTTATATAATTATAATTATGCAACCGTAGTTGATGATTATATTTTGGAAGAACTAAATTTTCTTCCTACAGTCGAAAATTCTGAAATAAATAATTTATTAAAAGCAATAACTAATAATAATGATTTAATTTATTGTTTAATTCGCCAATATTACAATATTATCTTAAATGATGGTTTATTAGAAATGCTCGATAATAATGCCGAAATATACAACAACATTTCTTGGCTTAATAACTGGTATCAATTAATTAATTTCGACATGGAATTAATCACCACGAAATTACGGCACTTAATGTTTGAATTGCGCGACTACTGCGATTATACCGAAACTACCCTTAAAGATGAAATATTTTTAAAATTTTTATACGAAAACAAAAATTATTTTAATCTTATAAATACTTATTTTAATTCTTTAACGGAATATAAATCATATAGATTTTTACTATGTCAAATGCTATATTTAGATAGTTATTATTATCTTAAATGTGAAAAAAGTAAAAGAAATCTTTCTATAATCGAAGATTATCAACTTACCTATTTAGATGAACATATAAAAAGAACCGATATAAATCGGTTACCTTTTGGCAAATTTACCACTTTAAAATTACTTGACTATTTCTTTTTAGTTAATGAAAATCGGCAAGCTTTTAATGAAGAAAATACTAAAGAATATCAAAATATGCAAACTTTAATCAAGAAAAAAGCTAGCAAAGCTCTTTTATTCGAATATTGCTAGTCTAGTTTTTGTTTAATTAAATCGGCTCCTCTTTTCGGATCTTCAAACAGAATTTCATATACTAATTTATCTTTCCGCATGATTTCAATAAATTTTACTTCTTCTTTAGTCATGGTGCGATATCTGGGATTTTCTAACACATCCGTTTTAATTATTTTATCTGTTCCTAAAAGATAATCGGCCGATACCCCTAAAGCCATAATTATTTCAATTATATTATCAATGGTCGGATTACGCGTTTCTTTTTCGTAACTACAAATTGTGGATTTCTTAACGCCGATTAATTCTCCTAGTTGACTTTGCGTAAGGCCCATTTTCTTCCGAGCTTCTTTTAATCTTTTTCCTATTATCATACTAAATCACTTCACTAAATTTAGTATAGCCAAATATTACTTTTTATTGCGTGATGTTCACCATTGGTAAATTTATTCGACATTTTTAACTTCAGTAACGTCTTTTTTATGATTCGTAGATAAAAAGGTCACACGTTCGGCAATTACTTCGGTAACATATTTAGTATTGTTATCTTTATCATCATATTTATGATTTTGTAAACGACCTTTAATACCTAAAATATCGCCGGTATGGCAATATTCACTCGTATTCGCGGCCACACCATTCCAAAGGACACACCGAATAAAATCCGTTTCATAAGTTCCATCAGCACTTTTAAAAGCCCGAGGAACTGCCAAATTTATATAAGTATATTTTTTGCCATTTTCCGTTTCCGTCACCGTCGGATTTTCGACTAAACGGCCGACTAAAACAACTTGATTCACAATCTTTTCCTCCTTTCAAAAATACCTTAACAAATTAAAATTAACTATTCAAATTACCGATTTTATAAAATCTGTAAGGATTTTAGGCCATTTTTCCCAAAATTATCTACAAAAAACATAGCATTTATTAAAAAACACTATGTTATTCCTTAAGTAGTCGATTTAATTCGACAGCATATTCCATCGGCAAGCTTTTTTTAAAGTCGGAAATGAAACCTAAAATTAATAATTCTTTAGCTTTTTCTTCACTTAAACCTTGACTCATTAAATAAAATAATTTTTCCCCACTTACTTTAGAAACGACGGCTTCATGCTCAATAGTACTGCTATCATTATGAACAATATTTTTAGGATAAGTATTACTAGCTGATTGTTCATCTAAAATAATCGTATCACATTTAACCGTGGCATGACTATTTGTTGCTGCCTTGCCAATCAAAACAGTACCGTGATAATTACTTAAACCACCTTCCAAAGCAATGGATTTACTTAAAATATTACTTTTGGTATTTTTCCCTAAATGGATCATTTTCGCCCCAGCATCTAATCTTTGCCCCGTTTTCGCATAAGCAATACTAATGGAATTGCCGGTGGCATTATCACCTTTTAAAATGCAAGAAGGATATTTCATCGTAAGACCGCTACCAATATTGCCATCAACCCATTCCATTTGGCCATTTTCTTCGACAATGGCTCTTTTGGTAACTAAATTATAAACACTCGTAGACCAGTTTTGAATCGTTGAATAACGACATTTCGCATTTTTCCCCACGAATATTTCAACTACCCCCGCATGTAAAGATAAATTATTATTGACCCGCGCCGTACAACCTTCAATATATTCGAGTTCGGCGCCTTCATCAACAATAATAATCGTTCTTTCAAATTGGCCTAAGGCATCCGTATCAATGCGAAAATAACTTTGCAACGGCCGATCTAGCTTGGTATAAGGCGGAATATATATGAAACTGCCTCCACTCCAAACGGCGCCATTTAAAGCCGTATATTTATTTTCCGTATATTTAACTAAAGTATTAAAATATTTTTGAAATAATTCCGGATATTTTTGTAAAGCTTCATCGGTTTTTTGTTTGTGATAAATTACTTCGCTTTCGTATTGATTAGTAACGCCATCTAAATATTTATCTTCGGCCTTAATAACCCCCAAATTACAAAAAGTATCGCGAATATTATTATTAACTTTATTCCAATCATCCGTTAGTTCATTGTCGCGATCTTTATAATATAAAATTTTAGCAAAATCTAAATCAATATGAGGACCAAAATTAGGTTGCCCTAACTTTTGAAATTCCCGAAAAGAAGTAAGCCGAAAATCTTTCATCCAAGTAGGTTCTTTTTTCTTTTCGGATAATTCGATAATAAATTCTTCGTCCAATAACTTTTTCATTTCAATCACTATTCATATCTTACACTAAAATATTCAGAAAAACAATTGTATTTTCATTTTAATAATGCTAAAATTACTATAATAGGAGTGACATATGGAAAATAATGAATTAATTGAATATGAAGCTAAAGTTTCGCATATTCTTTCTTTAATAACTAAAGCAGGGATTTCGCCAGAAGAAGAAACGGAACTGGTAAATTTTATTGAAGATTATTGGCATAAATATGATATTTTTACTAACGAAGAAATTGTTCCCGAGAATGTCTGGAAAAGTGTTGGTAAAGGTAAAATTGTTATTGTCGAAGCTTATAAATTAACTACTCCCGGAGCCAGAATAATTACGGATGAATTTACGAAAAGAATTGAAGATGACACGCGGAATAATCAAAATAAAGGCGCCAAATTGGTGCGCATAAATCCTAATGGTAACACATTACCTAATAACGAAAATGATCAAAATTTAGATATTGCTGGATTTACTAACGTTCTAGCAATTGTCACGATTACATTGGTCTTAGGCTTAGTTCTGGCCGCGTTTATAATTGGTTCCAAATAAAAAATGCCAAATGGCATTTTTTTAATAGTTTTCTTTCTTTAATTCGAAATAACTTTGCGGATGGGCACAAACTGGACAAACAAGTGGTGCTTCTTTGCCAATAACTACATGGCCACAATTACGGCAAATCCAAATAGCATCGCCTTCTTTAGAAAAGACTAATTTATTATCGATATTTTCAATAAGTTTCCGATATCTTTCTTCGTGTTCTTTTTCTATTTTAGCAACACCTTCGAATAGATTGGCGATTCTCGTAAATCCTTCTTCCCGAGCAACTTTAGCAAATTCGGCATACATATCCGTCCATTCATAATTTTCGCCATCAGCCGCATCATGTAAATTTTCTAAAGTTTCAGGAACCTTACCATCATGTAATTCCTTAAACCACATTTTCGCATGTTCTTTTTCATTATTAGCCGTTTCTTCAAAGATGGCCGCGATTTGTTCATAACCATCCTTTTTCGCTTGGGATGCATAATAAGTATACTTATTACGCGCTTGACTTTCACCAGCGAAAGCCGCCATTAAATTAGCTTCGGTTTTACTACCTTTTAATTCCATTTTTTCTACCTCCTAAACATAATAATTATATAATATTTTTCTTTATAAATAAAGTTCTAATTTTCAATTATTTCACTGGATACCCAATAATAATGGTCGTCTTCCCACTTAAAGGTATGCATATATTTTGCTTGATTATCAACTTTAGTTGACGAAAGTTTATTATTACTAAATTTGACATAACGGTTAGGCATAGCCATCCGATCATCATTATAACAAGATCCACTATCGCTTTGACATTTAATAAAATAATCATAAATTATTAATGTATTACCATTATCCCGAGTGGCATAACTATCCATCGTTCTTTGCATAAAATACTCATTTTCGGTAACATTTTCTTCGTAAAAATATACTTCTTTTTGATCATTACTTAAACAACCATTTAAGCGATTAGTTATTTTAAAACTTGTATTTTCAATTTCAATATTATTCCCAAACAATTCTTTAATTTGAGCATTAAAAACATCTAAACTAACCTTAGCTAAAGGACTTACTTCGCGCGTATTTATTGCAATCCCCGCTTCTTGCAAATCCGTCATTTGTAAATCACTAATTAATTTATTTTCTTCTTTTAATTTATAATAAGCCATTGTAGCTACATAATCATAAGAAATTTTATCATAATCGGTCTTAAAACCACTATAAATAGTATATCGGCTTAAATATTTATCATCTTTTATACTTTGATATATTTTTTCAACATCGCTATCCGTTACTTTTAAAGTGCTAATTGGAGTTTTACTTTCAAAATTGAAGACTGTAAAAAACATCCAAATAAGAAAAGTAAGCATAATACAAACCCCTAAAACAACTAAGATTTTTTCATTTTTCATTTTCATCACCAATTATTTTTTGAAGAAAAAAGACATTTTGCAATGTCATTGTTCCATCGTAAATTCATATTCTTTACTTAAATAATAATTACTTATTTCAGCATATGCTTTTGGGAAAGTACCACCAAATTCATTGTTTAAAATATCACTAGTTAAATCCATTTTGATAGTTAAAACATGATTTTGATCATCATATATACCAGTACCCGTTATATTGTTATAAGTAATTGTTTTTTCTCTATTACCAACTGCTTTTTCATAATCATCAACATTAGCAAAAGTAAATTCATATACCCGATAAGCATTTCCCGTAAATTCATTACTATTATTTATGGCTATTTTATCAGTAACTTTCATATTATCCGTAGTTTTACTATAAGAAAATAATATTTTAAAATCTTCAATAACTACTAAGGTACTATTAATTTTACTTGTATTTTGATCTTTGTCAGTTATAACTAATGGAACATCATAAGTTCCTGCCGTTTTTACTGTACTATTAATATCAAAACCTTCATCAAAGGCATAAGTACATTCGGTACCACTGCAAGTGTCTGCTACTACGAATTTTTCGGCCGTAATATTTGAAGTATTTTCCGTAGCAACTCCGGTATAAACATCTTTAGTCATTACCGTTAAATTAGTATTATTTATAACAATAATATTACCTTCAAAAGAATCATTACCACATTTAATTGTATATTTATAGTTACCCGCGGTCGTTACATCAACATTACTAGTATCTAGACTACAATTTTTCGGATCCGTACCGCTAAAAGTTGCATAATCTGCTAAATTACTAGATAAAACACTGTTAGCTTCTATTTCCAAATTTTGAGGATTAACACTAATTTTTGAAGTTGGTTTTTGACCTAAAGATAAATAATAATATACCCCATAAGCAATCGCGGCAAGTAAAGCCACAATTAATAAAATAAAGACAATTTTATTCATACCCTTTTTAGGTTTCTTCTCTTCTTGATTTGGTACTTCCGTTCCAACATTAGCAACTTTTGGGGATTCGACAAAACCATTACTATTAATATTATTATTAGTTGTTGAAGTATTAGTAGTTCCCGGGATTGGTTGCGCAATTGGATCCAAAGCAACTGGTGTTGGCGTTGGTGTCGGATTACTATTAACACTAGGATTTAATGGTTCAGGTGCACTGCCAACTTCCGGCGTCGGATTAACCACATTTTCGGGTGCCGGTGCAGTTGGTGCAACTGGTGGAACCGGATTATCAACCGGTGGATTTACTGGTCCTGCAACCTCAGGATTAACAGGCCCCGCAACTTCGGGTGCAACAGGTTCGGGATTTGCAACTTCTGGTGTTGAATTAGGTACCGCACCTAAAGGAGTAGCCTCAAAACTACTATTATTGTCTGGATTTAGATTTGTTTGATTTTCATTATTCACTTAAATCAGCCCCTTATTATCAAACTATACCATAATTATACATTTTCTATTTTATTTTTGCAACAATATTTTTAAATTCATCGCCCCGATCTTCAAACTTGACATAAAAATCTTGCGAAGAACTCGCCGGCGACAATAAGACTACATCCCCTTTTTCGACATTTTCTAGTATTTTAGCCATCGCCTTTTCTAAAGTTTTAGCTAAATAATATTCTTTCTTCATTTCTTCGGCATATTCACATACTCTTTGAGCCGTCGAACCAACCCCATAGATATATTTAACATTTGCCATATAAGGATCTAAATCATGAAAATCTTGATTTCGTTCAACGCCCCCTAAAATAAGATGAATAGGTTGCTTAAAGGTTTTTAAAGCCGTAATGGTTGCCGCCGTATTGGTTGACTTCGAATCATTATAATAACTTACGCCATTTACTTCTCTAACCAATTCTAAACGATGAGCAACACCCCCGAATTTTTCAAAATAAGCTTTAATTATATCTTTATCCCATTTAAAGTTCTTAACTACTAATAATGTAGCTAAAATATTTTCATAATTATGTTTTCCTTTAACTAAAATATCATCTAAATCTAATACTTTTTCTTTATTTATATATATCCCATCTTCATTATAAAAGTTTTCTTCATCATTAAAATAAATTTTAGAAGATCTAATATTTTGACTTATTTCTAAACTATCTAAGTTGCTTTTATTAAGAATAGCAATATTACTTGATTCATGTAAATTAAATATTTTACTTTTGGCTTTTTTATATTTTTCATAAGAACCATGATAATCTAAATGAGCCGGACTAATATTAGTTACCACACTTATATCGGTTTTAAAATCAATAATATCATTTAATTGATGATCGGATAGTTCTAAAACTAAAATATCGCCTTCTTTAATATCACCCACTATTTGGGATAAAGGCATACCAATATTGCCACCCAAAACAACGGGTAAACCTAAAGCTTTTAACAATTCATAAATCATCGTTGTTACCGTTGTTTTACCATTAGAACCAGTGATGCCAATTATTTTAACATCACGAGGCAAAAAATGATAAGCCACTTCAATTTCATTAACTAACTTTATTCCTAATTCATTTATTTTTTGAACAATTTCACTCGTGGCCATAATTGCCGGATTTTTAATAATTACATCATATTCTTTATTTATTAAATCAATTTGGTTATTCGTAATAACAATTTTAACACCCAATTCTTTTAATTCTTGTTCATCAGACTCATTTAAAGGTTTCATATCACTTAACGTTAAATCATTTTTCAAAGCCAATAATTTGGCTACCGCGATGCCACTTCGAGCGGCTCCCAAAATCAATATTTTTTTGTTTTCATACATGAAATATCACCAATATAATTATATTATTTAGTCCTGCTTTATGCAAATTATTTTAAAACTTTATTTTTAGCATATCTTAAGTAAATTTTGAAAGCACCACGCCTGCCTCGCACCGTAAAGGAGCGCAGACAGGCGCAACTTGTCCTTTTTCTAGTTTTTCACCATTTTTTTCTTTTCCTACCCCGTTTATACTCCCAATGTGAACTTATAACCCGACAGTTTTTTGTTTTATTTAAAAAAGGTATTTGGTTTGTCCAAATGCCTTTTGTTTCTTATATTGCATAAAACAACTCTTTTTGTTATTATTTATTTGAAATCATAAAAAGGAGTTGTTTTATGTTTAAATTATATGATAATTATCATACTTTTGTAAAGAATTTTCATAAATTTTTTTCTTCT
>CANROR010000032.1 GCA_947632275.1 uncultured Bacilli bacterium
TTCAACAAACACAAAGCCTTTTTTATTCACTTTCTATCATCCTACTTTATTTATCTTTATTATAATTCATTATTTTTCAAGTTACAAGTTTTTATGCCATCAAAAAAAGCCGACATGCGGCTTTTTTAAAATTAATTTAAAGCGTCTTTTAATTTGCTTCCAGCTTTGAATGATGCAACAGTCTTTGCAGGAATTTTTAAAGGAGCTTTTGTTAAAGGGTTGATGCCTTCTCTTGCAGCTCTTTTTTTAGCGCTGAAAGTTCCGAAACCAACTAATGAAACTTTTCCACTTTTCTTTAAACCAGTCATAATACCGTTTAAAGTAGCGTCTAAAGCCCGGCCAGCATCAGCTTTTGTTAAACCAGCTTCTTTAGCAATCATTTCAACTAATTCAGTTTTAGTCATTCTCTCTTACCTCCCGTTTGTATTTTTTTGTAGGACGTATCGTCCTTACATATTAAGAGTAGCAAAGTTTTATGGATAAATCAATAAAATTTCGCATTTTCCTGAAAAAAGTGACAAATTCTTGACTAATTAGTTAAATTAATTTACTTATATTTGACATTTTTGCCTTATTTTCGGCTTTTTTTATTTATTTTAAGCGATACGGATTTTGTTTTGAGCCATTTCCACTCGCTAATTTGATAGTTGAAGAAATATAGAAAACCGGACGAATAGCTAATTCGCCAGTTCTTGGATCCGTAGTTCCCATTTTGCCATCAGGATAAACCCGATGAGCTTGGGGATTACCGCCTAAAGAAATGGTCCATTCATCTAATCCCATATACATCCAATTATCATTTATGGCACTGCGATAATCATTTGGTGCTTGACTAGCATCGTGACCCGCGAAGCCAATTAAACTCCAATATTTACTTTTCGCCGAATAATAAAAATCCGATATATACATTAACCCAATTTGCGCCTGATATTTTTCAGAAGTTAAAAATTTGGCAATTTCTTCTTGATAAGCTACTTTAGCATTATAAAATGGCACGGAATTTTTAAGAGAAACAATCCATAAATGATTTGTTATAAAATTGGTTTTAGATAACTTTTTTTGAAGATAATTAATAAAATTAACATTTAAATTTACTTTATTAAAAGTACTATTGGCCCATATCAAATCTTCACCATAAGTAACATATTTTGCAATATTTTTTAAATTAGAAGCATCACCCTTATAGGTTGAAGAAGTTGTTGAACCATAAACACTTGGGGCAGTCCCAGTTTGCTCTTCAGTAGTATAATCTGCTTTAATTAATTTAGCCTCGTATTGATCTTCTTCATTTTTAAATAAACCAATAAAACGATATAAATCATCATCACTAGTACAAGCTCCACTTTCCGTTTTCCCATCTAAACAAACATAATTATAAACAATATCATTACCACCGGTATAACGATAACTTAAGTCTTCGGCTTCAAGGTCATAATTTTCTTCCCCTTCATAATCAGCCTTGCCATCATGATAAATTATTGAACTATCTTTTTGATAATTCTTGATAAAACATTCCGCTAAATTTTCATTTTTACAAATACTTCCTAATTCATCCTTATCAAAATAAGCATAACATTTATCGCTTGTCAAAAGAGATGCTTGTACTTTTTTCTTTTCTTCATTCCAAGATAAAATACCGCCATTTTCGCAACTACTTTTTTCCGCATTAAATAAATAGCCTTCAATAGGAAAATTATTATCTGTTTTTTCAATATATTCTCCGTTTTCGTTTTCTACCATCATACTTATAAAATTAGAATTATCTTTTTTAGTTACCAAAATTTCATTATTCTTTTGGTGATAAATTAAAAAGAAACTTATTATACTAATCAATAATATAACTATACTTAAAATTATTTTCTTTATCATGACCATTACCTCTTTTTTATTTTATAACAACCTATATTCCAATATTGTCGATTTTTAACTTATTTAAATTATACTCCTATTTTGATGTATGCGCAATTTATTCTAAAATCCTACTTTCATCCCTAATTATATATATATATATATATATGCAAGCCAAATTTTATTTTTTGACAAATATTTGAGGCAAAAAAAATGATTGTTAGAAAACAATCACTACTAAATTGTTGATAATCTTTGTTACTGTATCTTTAAGTTTGGATCATGTTATAACAGGCATCATCCTTAATTTTGTTTGTCTTCCTTCTTGAACAACTAATTAGTTAAATTAATTTACTTATATTTGACATTTTTGCCTTATATTCGGCTATTAAACTATAAACTTTAGAATAATCAATTTTTTTATAATTTATCGTTTTTTGAATAATCCCCTTTATACCATCATAAGAATTTATTTTCACATAATATTTATTTTGAACTTCTAATTCCATTAAATTGCGAATATTAATATAAAGATCTAACGCATTTTCGCCTACATAATTGGCTAAATAAGTTTCTATTTCTTTTTCATTGTTCATAAAAGCTATATTATTTATTACTTCCTCACCCCAGATTTTTTGAAGTTCATAGGCTATATGCACTTCATTAGGATAAGCGCAACCATTCGTACGAAAATTATATTTAGCCGCTAACTTCCGAGTTAATAATTCATTTATACCTTCTTTTAAGGCGGTAGATCCCCCACTACCACAGAAATGAAGAACTTCATGTAATAATAAATCTTCATAATATTCTGGCGCATTAGTCCCCGAAATAAATACATGCCATAAATAAGTCGTAAAAGTATTTTTATTAGTTATGATATTATGTTCATTATAAGTTTGATGTTTTTTATTAATACCAAAGCCGGGAACTTTACTCATTTTTTGCAAAATCCGCTCAGCACATAAAGGCATACTTATTAAAACATTATTAGCCATCCCATTAACCGATCCCGTTTCATATATTTGAATAATTTTACCATAATCTTTTATATTTTTTAAATAATCGTATCTTAAACCAGGAATATTATCTTGATATTCTTTAATTATGGTTTTTATATATAATTCCACCAAAGTTGTTAATCGCGTATGCACTTTTTCTATATCCATCTTTTCCATAATTTCATTTTAACATAACTATTAATTTTTCCCAAGAAAAAACGATTGTTAGAAGACAATCGCTATTAATGTATTTGATCCCTTGTTGACAATCTTTGTAACCGTATCTTTAAGTTTGTATCGTGTTGTATCAGGCATCATACTTAATTTTGCTTGTATTCCTTCTTGAACGATAACTTCTAAGCTTCGTCCAAAAATCTCGCTTTTCCAGATGCTTGATGCATCATTTTCATAATCCTTCATCAGATGACTAATTAATTCTTTCGATTGTAGTTCGCTACCAATTATAGGTTCAAATGTTGATTCCACGTCTACTTTTACTAAATGAATACTAGACGCCACCGCTTTTAATTTTACGCCATATCTATTTCCTTGTTTAACTAGCTCAGGCGTTTCTAGTTTTAATTCATTTATGGTCGGATAAACTATGCCATAACCTGTACTTTTCACCATTTTAAGTGCTGATCTTATATTATCAAGTTCTTCTTTTCCTTCTTGATAAGTTGTAAATATTTTCAAGATTCCCGCCTTTGTAGTTGCCGTATCTCCAATAATCATTTTTAACGTATTAGTATAAAGTTCATCAGAACTTTCCAAATTGACCGTCACAACACCACTGGCCGCATCTAGTTCACTAATGTAGGCCTTTGAAATATATTCGGAATCACTAAAATGTTCTAAAATAAAATCTACATCTTTAAGTTTTTCAATGCTCGTAATACTTTCTTTTATTTTATCCAAATAATGTTGTTTGATTATATGTGCATTAGGGAGTACGTGTACCCACTCAGGTATATTAACTTTTATATCAAGAACCGGAAATTCATACAAAGCTGTTTTTAAGATTTCCATGATTTCTTTTTCGTTCATTAATTCTGCACTTATGGGAATAACTGGTACGTCATAATCATCACTTAATCTTTGTGCTAAATTAACCGTCTCACTATTCGTCGGATGAATTGTATTTAAAATTACAATGAAAGGTTTTCCTATTTCTTTTAATTCAGAAACAACCTTTTCTTCCGCTTCTATGTATGATTCACGTTTGATATCACCAAATGAACCATCCGTCGTTACTACAATCCCAATTGTTGAATGATCTTTAATAACCTTTTGGGTTCCTATTTCCGCGGCTTCAACAAAAGGAATAGCGTCTTCAAACCAAGGACTTTTAACCATCCTAGGATTTCCATCTTCATCTTCAAAGCCATTGGCCTCCGGAATAACATAACCAACGCAATCCACTAATTTTATATTAGTTGAAAATTCGTTTATTTTGATTGTCGCGCCATTTGATGGAACAAATTTTGGTTCCGTTGTCATTATTGTTTTGCCTTCGGCACTTTGAGGTATTTCGTCTAGACAATGTTTTTTTTCATATTCATCGGTGATGTTAGGAACGACTAAATTTTCAATAAATCTTTTGATAAATGTTGATTTACCTGTTCTAACCGCTCCTACTACACCTAAATAAATTTCACCATTACCTCTTTGCGCAATTGAAGATATGATTTTTTCTTTTTCCATTAACCCACCATTTCGCTTTCTAATTAATGTTATGAAAGTTCATCGTGAGTTATGATATTAATTTCATCAAGAGTTAAATATATTATATTTATACACCTTGGTTCATCATTTGAATCGATTCTATTAATGGGATAATCCCCAACATATCGCATGCTTGTCCCTCCACTTTAGTAGTTTTTTTCTTTTTTTAATTTTTTATTTTAATTTAAATAAATTATTTCGTAGCTGTCATACTAACACCTTGCATATCATCATAATGATTCCAAACGGAATCAATAAAGTTAATTACTTTACCTTGACCAACTGAACTAATACCATAGCTCTTAGATTGGGCAAGTGTTACTTCATCAACTGCATGTTCATAGGCTCCATATACAGTTCCAGAGCTACTTGCTAAAATACCATCAACTTCAATATAGCAGTGTAAACTATTTAAACTATCGTTTACTATATTCATTGATATTCCAAAACCTTCATCTTCACCTTTAAAGACCATATTTGTACCTAAATAGCTATAATTAACTGCATCACTTGAACCATTACTTTTAACATAACTTTGTCTACCGACAATTGACTTGCCATTAATAACCATTCCACTTAAACGCATAGCCATAACATCATAAGATCGAACTGCTGGAATATATTTCCAAGTTAAATCTAAATAAATAGCATAATCTTTAGTGCTACCACTATAAGGAATTACTGAAACTGCTAAAGTTTTATAATTAGTATTCCAAGAGCTTCCTTGTGGCGCAGCCGTTTCGGGTAAATAATTATCTTGATAAGTCTTTTCTTCCCGTTTAGCTCTACTAAAATCTAATGTCGAAAATTTTTGATATTGTTCTTCTGTTAAAGAATTAACAAAGTCTTCAGAAAAATATTTTACCATTTCTTCTTTTGTTGCTGCTTTAGTATTATTTATAAAAACAAGTGCCATACATAAAGTAATAACAACCATCATCATTACTTTAAAATTTCTTCTCATATTTTTTCCTCCTTTCCTATTTTTCAAATTAGCACTAATTGTCGAATTTTGGCAAGAGAAAAATCGTAGAATTCAATTCTACGATTTTGAGAATTCATTTATAGTCTTATAGAAAAAGGCTTTGGCGTCTTCATATATTTTTAAATAATCATCACAGTTTCCATCATAGCATTTTAACTGTTTATTTTCGTTATAATATAAAAAATTTAAAATTATATCATTATTTTTCGATTTAATATAACTTATTTCATCTTCATTATAGTAAAAACTAACTTTTTCTAATTTATCACCCGTTTTTACGTTATATCTAAAAACGTCAGATGATAAATCAAAATATAATTGATAATTATCTTTATTTTTAAAATAAACTTTACTATCTTTTATTTGCGTATAACCATTATTGGCTAAATCATACGAAGAAATTTTAATATTTGTTTCATAATATTTTCGTTCATTATCAACATTTATTTTATCATTATAAAATATAGCATTACTGGAAATTACCTTTTTTAAATTTAGCTTTATTTCTTTTTTAGTAAAAATATTATCATCATGTAAGGTTTCTACTTCTAAATAAAGATTATCCGCTAAATTTTTAACCATTTTAAAATCCAGAGTGTAACCAATAAAATCTTTATAAACCGCATTTTCCAAATCATCTGATTCATAAAAATATACTTTTTCTTCATTATTTAAGGTATATAATTTAATTTTAGTACTAACAACATCATCATCTTTACTTTTAATCTCTATATTATTGATATAAATTATGATTTTAGATTTACTTCTAATATAATAACCATTATCAAAGGTAATAATATTTGTATCATCACAATTTATTTCATACATTTCTAAACTATCAATCGTAATAAAGAAGTAAGCGGCAAAGAAAATAAACAAAAGTGTAAAAATAATTTTATGCCAATTAGTTTTCACAAATTTCCAAGAATATGACAAACTCAATTTAAATCTATTTTCCAAACTACCATCTTTTAAGAAATATTCAATTTTTACATCAAATACTTTACTCATTTCATCGAGAAATTCATAACTTGGATTACTTTTACCTTGTTCCCATTTTGAAATAGTTTTATCCGAAACATGTAAAAGTTCACCCAAGTCCATTTGAGTCATCTTCTTTTTCTTTCTGAGTTTTGCTATTTTATCTCCTAAATTGTCCATATGTATTACTTCCCGAAGATATTATAGCAAATCTTAACTTATTTTTTTATAATTTTTGCTTAATTTTTCCCTAATATACGGGAAAAATGCACATTTGGTAAACTTTTATAAATTAAATTTGTTATTTAATATAAACCTAAAATGTTAAAACATTTTATCAACATTCTTAGGCACTTTATCCTTAACTATTTTCTCAATTATTTTATCACTTTGTTCTTTAGATACTTTTTTCCCCGTCATTTTACTTAAAGTATCGATAACTTCTCTTAAAGTTGCCTCATCCTTCATATTTCCATTTTGTAATTTTTCGGCCAGAGCAAAAATAGTTTCTTTGTTAACATTAGTTTTTTTCTCTACCTTTTTAAAAAAATCATCACCAAATTTCATATGTTCCTCCTAGAACATTATATGAATTGGTCATGATTTTTGTTAATCTTCATTTTTATTTTTAAATTGAATTATAATTGGCGTCCCGGTTAAATCGATGTTAGCTCTAATTTGATTTTCTAAATATCTTTTATAACTGAAATGAACTAAATTTTTGTTATTAACTTGAAAAGTAAATTTCGGAGGTCGCGTGTCCGTTTGACTTACAAAATAAATTTTTAATCTTTTACCTTTATAAGATGGAGCTTCATGAATACTTACGGCTTCCATAATAATATCGTTTAAGACCGAAGTTTTAATTTCTTTATTATGATTTTCATAAGCTAAAATAATCTCGGGCATTAACGTATGCATTCTTTTTTTGGTTTTAGCGCTTAAGAAAACGACATTAATATAAGGTAAAAATTGAAACTCATTTTCAATCAATAATTTCCATTTTTTTATTTCTTGGTCGGGATTAGCAACCGTATCCCATTTATTAACGGCAATAACCATGGCTTTACCGGCTTCTATGGCATAATGGGCAATATGTTTATCATGTTCAATAATGCCGGATTCGGCATCAATTACTAACACGCAAACATCACTGCGATCAATTGCTTTTAGACTACGTAGTAATGAATATCTTTCAACTTCTTCATAAATGCGGCCTTTTTTGCGCATTCCCGCGGTATCAATTGCTATAAAATCTTGATTATTATATTTAAATTTAGTATCGACGGCATCGCGAGTCGTCCCCGCGATATCACTAACAATGGCTCTTTCTTCATTAAGTAAAGCATTAATTAAACTACTTTTACCAACATTAGGGCGGCCAATAAAAGAAAATTTGATATTATCATCTTCTTCTATCTTTTCACTTTCAGGAAAATCCTTGGTAATTAAATTTAAAAGTTCTTTAAAACCTTTATTATGTTCGGCACTAACCGGTAAAATATCTGAGAAACCTAATTCATAAAAATTATAAATATTTTCATTACGTTTTTCATTATCAATTTTATTAACAACCACGATTACTGGTTTACCAGATTTATGAAGTAAATTACTAATATGTAAATCCGCGGCATCTAAATCACTTAAGCCATCAACGACAAAAAGAATGGTATCAGCCTCATCAATTGCTAACTCAGCTTGAGCTAAAATATCTTGGTCAAAATTATTATCGCCCAGTAAAATACCTCCGGTATCAATTAAATGAAATTTTTTATTTTGATATTCGACAGTTCCATAGATGCGATCTCTCGTGACCCCGGGCGTATCAAAAATAATCGCTTTTTTTTCTTTAATTAAGCGATTAAATATACTACTTTTACCGACATTTGGTTTTCCAATTAAACATATTGTCTTCATATATCCCCCATTTAGTTACATACTTCATCATTACTTGGCATACAAGTTACTTTGGCATATAACCGATTATTCATGCGATAAACCGTAACTTCATCTAAAGCCATATCTTTACCCGTCACATCATTATAAAATTTATTATCCCGATCTTTAGATTCTAATTCTTGTTTATCTAAAAGTTCTTGAACCGTTAATGTTTTACAACGATCGTAACTTCCTTCAATATTAGCACAATCTTCACTATTAAGACTAACATTATTATTTTGCACATAATTAACAGCCGCCGTAATTATATTATTTTTTTTATCTTCCAACATATTTTCTTTCGCATTATTTAATGCTCCACTTATACTCGTGGTAGCAATAATCGTAATTAAACCTAATATAACAATAACCGCTAATAGCTCTGTTAAAGTAAACCCTTTTTTATTCATATATTTCATCCTATCTTTTTTTCAATTATACTTAGTATTTCACTTCTTCCCTTTTTCGTAATCGTCGAAAAAGTTATTATTTCTTCTTCATTACATTTTAAAGTTTCTCTAATTAATTTATTTTGTTTTTCGCGATTATTTTTACTTATTTTGTCATATTTAGTAGCCACAATCGTAATATCTAAATTATAATATTTTAAAAATTCATACATCAAGCAATCATCTTCCGTTGGTTTATGGCGATAATCAATAAGTAAAAAAACATGTTTTAAATTATCTCTATTTTTTAAATATTCTTCGATCATTAAACCGAATTTTTTTTGACGATCATGACTAACAGTTGCATAACCATAACCAGGAACATCAACCAAATAAAACATATTATTAATTAAATAAAAGTTTAATGTTTGGGTTTTCCCAGGTTTCGAACTAGTCCGGGCAAAATTTTTTCTTTCAATTAAAGTATTGATAAAACTACTTTTACCAACATTACTTCGCCCAACAAGTAAAAATTCGGCATGTCTATCTGTTGGATATTGACTTTGTCTTACCGCTATAATTGGTTCATTCACACTATTAATTTGCATAATGCATCACCACGTTTATTATATATTAATACAGGAAAAAAAGCAAATTTGTCCATTTAAGTTAATAAAATTAAATAAGGAGGGATAACTATGCAAGAAGATAAGTTCCCTCCTAACACGAATCCACATGTTTTTACTTTAATTGCCGTGGCGGTTGGTTATGCTTGTGTTGGTGATTTTAATGCTAATGAACAAAACTCCATTGGCAACTGGATTATTATGGTTGGCCAATATGTTCTAACGCATGCGGCTCAACAACAATTAATTGAATCACGAATTGAAAATTCCAATATAAATATTAATAGTAAAAAAGCCAAAGCCGGTGGTTCAGTTTACACCGACAATGACCAAAATAAAAGTAATCAAAATCAACGAAGTGAAGTTGATATGCTTCTTGAAGCCGTCAAAAGAATGCAAGATGAACTAGAAAAAATGAAAAAAAATTAAATTCTATTCATTTATTAATGTCGGATAATCATCACTACCTAAAGTCCATTTACTTAAAGTATATCCTTTTAATGATGGATCTATTTCGGTTAAATTAATATTTTCAATATTTTTATTTAATTCATCTACAAATGATTGATTTTTAATTTCATTTAAAGCCTTTGAACTTATACCTTCAAAACTATTTTTACCAGATTCACTATTGTAATAGGTATTATTTATTTGATAATTTTCATAAAAACCAATCCAATTTAATACTCCATTTCCATTATTCATTATTGTATTACCATTATAAATATTATTAAAATAGAACATTTTAGGAAATTTTCTTTCACTACTATCATTATTTCCATAATTATTCATTAATCCACTTCGTACACATTCTGTTTCCTCTATATTACCTATATTATAAGAATTAAGCAATATCACGCTAGGGTGATAATTAGTAACAATTAAACCTGCTGCAGAATCTTGATTTGTTTCTCCTTTTCTTCCTCCATAAATATTTCCGGTATTATATGAATTTAATATTATTGTTTTGCAATCTCTGAGGGTAGAAACTAATCCAGTTATTTCTGCTCCCCAAACTCCAGTATCTGGGCCATTATATATATTACCAGTATTATAGGAACCATCAATAATTACACTTTTTCCTGTGCCACTTATAAGGCCACTTGAACGATTGCCACCTTTTATATTTCCCGTATTGTATGCTTTTGTTATTATCATTTGTTCAGCTTTATAACCGTATCCTATTAAACCACCTATAAACATTTGTTTATTATTACCATTATTAAAATGGCTAGATGATTCTGGATAACTGTCTTTTAAATTTGATAAATTTCCCTTATTATAAACATTTGTCATCTTAATTAATTTGGAACTTGATACAATGTTGCCAATAATTCCTCCCATTCTTAGATTAATTTCATTTTGGGTATTTACATCAATATTTCCTTCATTGCCAGCGTTTTCTATTATTGTTGAACCATAAGTATTACCTATTAAGCCACCTATATTAGGTTCAAAATTTGTACTATTAGTACATAATATTGCATTTTTATTATAAACTTCATAAAGACTTATTTCATCATTATCATTTGTTCCTGAACCGATTATTCCCCCAACAATAGTTCCACCAGTAATTTGTTCTTCGTTTGATACCTTATTCAAGGTAATTATTCCACTTGCACTACCAATAAAACCACCAATAATACTATTATCTTCATTAGATTCAATACTTACTTTATTTTGAACATTACTAATACTTATATTATTACCAGAACCTATGATTCCTCCAATTTTAGCGTTAGTTTTAGAACTAATAATTTTACCACTTAAACCAAAATTATTAACGTTAGCATTTTGGACATAACCAAATAGTCCAACATAATTATTTTTACTATTGTTAATATATAAATTACTAATTGTGTGATTTCCGCCATCAAAATTACCCCTAAATGAATTAGCTTCACTACTTCCAATTGGTTTAAATCCTGTTCCAGTTGTTAACTCGGTAATTAAAGGATCGTTATTACTATTGCCATTAATATCCCCAAAATCGGTTCGGGTCGAATCTTCATAATCTTCTTCATTAGCAAAATCTAAATTCTTAGTTAATACTAT
>CANROR010000033.1 GCA_947632275.1 uncultured Bacilli bacterium
CGAGTAGGTTCGAGTAGGTTCGAGTAGGTTCGAGTAGGTTCGAGTAGGTTCGAGTAGGTTCGAGTAGGTTCGAGTAGGTCAACAATTGCACTGTGTGCGCTGAAGCAGTAAAAATGAAATATTACCTGATAAAAAACCAGTGAAGGGAGCTGAAAAATATGTTGATGCCCAAAAGAACTAAATATCGGAAAAGTCATAGATTAAGTTATGATGGCAAAGCCAAAGGTAATACGGAACTTTCTTTTGGTGAATATGGACTTAAAGCTCTAGAAGGCGGTTGGATTTCGGCTCGGCAAATAGAAGCAGCCAGAATTGCGATGACCCGTTTTATGAAACGGGGTGGAAAAGTATTTATTAATATTTTCCCCCATATGCCTAGAACGAAAAAACCTTTAGAAACTCGGCAAGGTAAAGGTAAAGGTAACGTTGAAGAATGGGTAGCAGTTGTTAAAACCGGGAAAGTTATGTTTGAAATAACGGGTGTTGATGAAGCAACGGCTAGAGAAGCTTTAAGACTTGCTTCTCATAAACTATCTGTTAAAAGTAAATTTGTAAAAAAGGATGGTGATTCTCTTGGAAATTAAGGAACTAAGAAAATTATCTGATGCCGATTTAATGAAAAAAATTAAAGAAACAAAAGAAGAATTATTTACCAAAAGAATGCAACAAGCTAATGGAACACTAGAAAAACCAGTACAACTTAGAGAGTTAAGACGCGATGTTGCCAGAATGAAAACAATTCTTAAAGAAAGAGAAATAAGTGGAGGTGTTAAATAATGACTGATAATAAACCAGTGTTAGTAGGAAAAGTAGTTAGTGCTAGTAATAATAAAACTATTACCGTTTTAGTTGAAACTGCCAAAAAACACCCACTTTATAATAAGCGCGTTAAATATTCTAAAAAATACGCAGCTCATGATGAAAATAATAAAGCAAAAGTAGGAGATACAGTAAAAATTAGAATGACTAGACCATTATCTAAAACTAAAAGATATGAACTAGTAGAAGTTTTAATTGATGCTGTTATCCTTTAGGAGGTAAGTTTATGGTAATGCAAGAATCAAGACTTAATGTTGCCGATAATAGTGGCGCTCGAGAATTACTTGTAATTCGCGTTATGGGTGGTTCAAAGGTTAAATACGGAAATATTGGTGACGTAGTCGTTGGAACAGTTAAAAAAGCTATACCTAATAGCCCAGTTAAAAAAGGAAAAGTAGTTAAAGCAGTTATTGTTCGGACTGTTGACGGAGTTAGAAGAGCTGATGGTTCTTATATTAAATTTTCCGATAATGCTTGTGTTTTAATTAAAGATGATAAATCACCAGTTGGAACACGGGTACTTGGCCCAGTTGCTAGAGAACTTCGGGAAAAAGATTATATGAAGATCGTTTCTTTAGCACCGGAAGTTTTATAGGAGGTTTACATGAAAGTTAAAGTTGGAGATAATGTAAAAATTCTTGCCGGAAAAGATAAGGGCAAAGAAGGAAAAGTAATTAGAACCTTAAAATTAGAAAATAAAGTGGTTGTAGAAGGGATTAACATTGTTAAAAAACATTCTAAACCAACTAATACTAATGATAAAGGAGGAATATTTGATATTGAAGCTCCTATTCATGTATCAAATGTTAAAGTAGTTGAAAACAAAAAAGAAGCTAAAAAAGCGGAAAAGAAAACTGAAACTAAAGAAGCAAAAACTGCGAAAAGTAAAACTACAAAAGAAAAGAAAGAAAAAGTTGCTAGCGCAGAAAAACCTGCGAAAAAAGCAACAAAGAAAGCGAGTAAGTAGAGTATGAGTAATTTTAAAGAATTATATAATAAAACTATTGTACCTAGTCTTATGGATGAATATAAATATTCTTCTGTTATGGCAGTACCTCGTTTAGAAAAAATTGTCATTAATGTGGGTGTTGGGGAAGGTAGTAAAGATGAAAAATTTATTACTGCCGCCGTTAAGGATTTAGAACTTATCACGGGTCAAAAACCAATTGTTACAAAAGCTCATAAATCAATTGCGGGTTTTAAAATTAGAGCCGGACAATCAATTGGGGTTAAAGTTACTTTAAGAGGGGAAAATATGTATTATTTCCTTGAAAAGTTAATTAAAGTTGGACTTCCTCGGGTAAGAGATTTCCGTGGGGTTAACCCTCATTCATTCGATGGACATGGCAATTATACAATTGGGATTAAAGAACAACTTATTTTCCCAGAAATCGAATATGATGAAGTTGTAAAAGTAAGAGGAATGGACATTGTCTTTGTTACAACAGCAAAGACTAATGACGAAGCTAAGAGTTTATTAAAAGGCTTCGGAATGCCATTTAAGAATTAAGGAGGACGTTATGGCTAAGAAAAGTATGATAGCAAAAAACAAAAGAACCCCTAAATTCTCAACACGCGCTTATACAAGATGTAATAGATGTGGTCGGCCACATGCAGTATTAAAAAAATATGGAATTTGTAGAATTTGCTTTAGAGAATTAGCGAACGAAGGTAAATTACCTGGCGTTAAGAAATCTAGTTGGTAAGAAGGAGGAAAAAATGTTTGTACAAGATAAAATAGCGGATATGTTAACCAGAATCCGGAATGCTAATCAAATGAAATACGCTACAGTTGATGTAGTTGGTACGAAAATGACTTTAGGCATCGCGGAAATATTAAAGAGAGAAGGTTATATTGCCGATTATGTTTATAAGAAAAGTACTCAAGGTGATACTTTAACTTTAACCTTAAAATATGGGGAAAAGAAAGAAAAAGTTATTACAGGCTTGAGAAGAATCAGTAAATCTGGTTTAAGAGTTTATGTTAAAGCCGATGAAGTTCCTCGGGTTCTTAATGGACTAGGTATTGCAATAATTTCTACTAGCGAAGGTTTAATGACTGATAAAGAAGCTAGAGCAAAAAGGTTAGGAGGCGAAGTTCTTGCCTATATTTGGTAAGGTATTATGAGTAGAATTGGTGAAAGAAAATTAACAATCCCTGCAAATGTTACTGTTACCATTAATGGTAGTGAACTTAACGTGAAGGGACCTAAAGGGGAATTAAATTTAAATGTTGATAATTTAATAAGTGTTGAAGTTGTTGATAATACAGTTTTAACGAAACAAAAAAAGGCTTCTAAAAGAGCTAATGTTATGCAAGGAACCATGAATGCTTTAATTAACAATATGTTAATTGGCGTATCTCAAGGTTTTGAAAAGAGTTTAGAAGCGGTTGGGGTTGGATATCGGTTTAATGTTGCCGGTAATAAAATTACGATAAATGCCGGATATTCTCATCCTGTTGTTGTCGAAGTACCGGCCGGGATGAGTGTTACTAGTGAATCTAATACCGAAATTACCATTCACGGAATTGATAAAGAAAAAGTTTCTGAATTTGCGGCTAATGTTCGGAAAATTAGAGAACCAGAACCTTATAAAGGTAAAGGGATAAGATATAAAGATGAACATGTACGTCATAAAGACGGAAAGAAAGCGGCGTAAGGAGGTTTAAGTAAATGATAAGAAAAGAAGCAAATAATAAAGCTCGTCAAAGAAGACATGTAAGAGTTCGTAATACAATCAGTGGAACTAAAGATATGCCAAGACTTAACGTATTTCGTTCGAATAACGGAATTTATGTTCAAGTTATCGATGATGAAGCTGCTAAAACCTTAGCTAGTTCATCAAATCTCGAATTAAAAATTAAAAATGGCGGAAATATTGAAGCGGCTAAAGCCGTTGGTAAAGATATTGCCGAAAAATGTAAAAAATTAAAAATTAAGAAAGTAGTATTCGATCGTGGTGGATATCAATATCATGGTCGGGTTGCGGCCCTTGCTGATGCGGCAAGAGAAGCCGGACTAGAATTTTAGGAGGGCATATGAGAAATCAAAAATTTGATCAAAAGAAAAGTTTATTAGAAGAAAAAGTTATCTCAATTGGCCGTGTTACTAAAGTTACCCAAGGGGGACGTCATTTCCGTTTTTCCGCAACAGTAGCAGTTGGAAATCGTAAAGGTCTAATTGGGATTGGTAATGGTAAGGCTAATGAAGTACCAGAAGCTATTAAAAAAGCCCTTCAAGCAGCGCAAAAGAATGTGGTTAAAGTAGCCCTTTTAGATAATAGAACTATTCCTCATGAAGCTACTGCTAAAGTTGGTCGTTCAGTTGTTTTACTAAAACCGGCTAAAGAAGGTCGCGGTATTATCGCCGGTGGAGCCGCTCGGGCCGTTCTAGAACTTGCCGGGGTAAAAGATATTGTTTCTAAATCTTTAGGAGCAAATACGCAAGTCAATGTAGCTAAAGCTACGCTTGATGCTTTATTAATGCAAAGAACACCTGAACATATCGCGGAACTTCGGGGCAAGAAAGTTGAGGAGTTATAAGATGAAATTAGAAAATTTACCAAGAAGTAATGAAACTAAAGTATCTAAAAGAGTAGGTCGCGGACCTGGTTCCGGCATGGGTAAGACTTCTACCCGTGGGGAAAAAGGTCAAAAGGCCAGAAGTGGAGCCTCAATTAAAGCTTGGTTCCAAGGTGGTCAAACACCACTTCATAGAAGAATCCCAATTCGGGGATTTAATAACAAAAACTTTGCTATAAGATATG
Source organism: uncultured Bacilli bacterium (assembly GCA_947632275.1). Taxonomy (GTDB): domain Bacteria; phylum Bacillota_I; class Bacilli_A; order RF39; family UBA660; genus Onthocola_B. The sequence continues at coordinate 4,588 of CANROR010000033.1, forward strand.
CTACTTTAAATGTTGCCGATTTAGAAAAATTCTTTAATGATGGTGATGTTGTAACGCCAGAAGTATTAAAAGAAAGAAAAATAATTAAAAAAGAATTAAATGGCATTAAAATTTTAGCAAGTGGTACCTTAACGAAAAAGTTAACTGTTAAAGCGCATAGATTTACAACCGCAGCGGTAACAAAAATTGAAAATGCTGGTGGCAAAGCAGAGGTGATTTAAAATGTTTCGTGGTTTTACCCAACTTTTTAATAAGAATAATAAAGATATTAGAAAAAGAATATATTTTACCTTATTTTGTTTAGGAGTATTCTGTTTGGGTACGACGATAACAATTCCTTGGGCCTCAGTTGTCTATGAAAATTTAGGTTTTCTAGAAATTTTCAACTTAATGAGTGGGGGCGGTTTAAGAAATTTCTCCATCTTTGGTTTAGGAGTTTCCCCTTATATTACGGCATCCATCATTACGCAATTATTACAAACTGATATTTTTCCTTATTTTAAGGAATTAAAAGACCAAGGTTATGTTGGTAGACAAAAAATAAATAAAATAACAAGATATATGGGAATCATTATTGGTTTTGCTCAAAGTTATGTTTTATGTTTATTTTATTTAAAAGGCGCCGATCCTTTTACCATGCTTAAGACATCTCTAGTTATGACAGCTGGGACAGCCTTCTGTTTATGGATGGGTGATCAAATTACTAATAAAGGTATTGGTAATGGCCAATCAATGTTAATTATGGCCGGGATTATCCAAAGTATGCCTAATGTCTTTACGGGTGCCTATCAAGGATTAGTAGTAGCAAACGCTAGTTGGATGGGTTGGTTATTCTTCGCTTTGTTTGTCCTAATATATATCTTAATTATTGTCGGTATTATTTGGATTCAATTAGCCGAAAGAAGAATTCCAATTCAATATGCTAATCGGACGAATAGTGCCTACGGTGGAGAACAAAGTTATCTTCCAATTAAAATTAACTCCGCGGGAGTTATGCCAGTTATCTTTGCTTCGGTAGTGACAACGATACCGGCAACAATCGTGGGAGTAATTGGTAATCAAAAAGCCATTGATTTTGTTAATAATTATATTATAAATACCTCTTTAACTGGTTTTATATTATATATCTTATTAATCTTTTTATTCGGTTATGTTTATACGATGTATATCGCGATGAACCCTGAAGAAATGAGTAAGAATATTAATGAACGCGGTGGTTATATTCCCGGAATTAGACCTGGGGAAGATACCTCAAAATACATTGCGAATTCTTTAGGTAAGTTAACCGCCGTCGGAAGTGTATTTTTGATTATTTTGGCCGCTCTTCCCGTATTAATTTCTAATTTCTCAGATTTACCACAAAGTGTATCAATCGGAGGAACTGGGATATTAATCGTTGTTGGGGTAGCAATTGAAACTTATAAACAAATTGAAAGTGGATTGGTTTCTAGAAGTTATTCAGCTAGACGGAAGAGGCTAAAATGAAAAATGTAATTTTAATTGCCCCACCGGCCGCGGGCAAAGGAACACAAAGTGAGCTTTTAGTAAATAAGTTTGGTTATGTCCATATATCCATGGGTGATTTACTAAGAGAAGTTGTAGCCAGTGGTAGTGAACTTGGGTTAAAGATAAAAAAGATAATTGATTCGGGAGCTTTAGTGGATGATGATTTAACGATTGAATTAATCAGAAATAAACTAAAAACCTTAAATGGGCAACCATTTATTGTTGATGGTTTTCCCAGAACCTTTTATCAAGCGCAAGCCTTTGCTCAAGTTTTAGAAGAATTAAATATTGATAATTATGTGGCCATTTTACTTAATTTAAGTAAAGAAGATGCGGTGAAAAGAATCGCGGGTCGCTTAATTTGTAAATGTGGAAAATCTTATAACATTTATGATGAAGCCTTAAAACCTAAAGTAGAAGGTGTTTGTGATAAATGTGGGGCTTCTTTAGTTAAAAGAGACGATGATAATGTTGATAGTTTTAAAACGCGTTATGAAGTCTTTGAAACTAATATTGCCCCAATAAAGAATTTCTATGAAGAACAAGGAAAGCTTGTAGTTATTGATGTTAATCGCGCAATTGAAGAAATTGCGAGTGATATCGCAAGGGTAATTAAAAATGATTAGTATAAAGAGTAAAAGGGAAATAGAACTTATGCGGGAAGCTGGTAAATATAATTCCTTGGTTATGCAAGAAATTGCCAAAAACATTAAGGTTGGCGTTTCGACCCAAAGACTTGATGATATTGCTTATCGAAAAATCAAAGCTTTAGGTTGCAAACCTTCTTGTTTAGGCTATGAAGGTTTCCCGGCATCGGTTTGTATCTCGGTTAATGATGAAGTTGTTCATGGAATCCCGGGTAAAAGAATTATTAAAAATGGTGATATCGTTTCGGTTGATTTAGTGGTTTCCTATAAAGGTTATCATGCCGATGCAACGCGAACCTATATCGTGGGAAATGTTTCCAAAGAAGTTCAAGAACTAGTCGAGAATACCAAAAAGGCTTTTTATGAAGGCGTTAAAGTAATTAAAAATGGTATTCGGGTTAGAGATATTTCTAGGGCTATTGAAAAATATGCGCACGACCATGGTTTAAGCGTTGTCGAAGAATTGGTAGGTCATGGGATTGGTACGGATATGCACGAAGAACCTGACATTCCTAATTTCGATGATGGCAGTATGGTAAAATTAAAAACCGGAATGGTTATTGCTATTGAACCAATGCTTAATTTAGGAGAAAAAGAAGTTTATCTCGACGATAATGATTGGACAGTTAAAACGATGGATGGAAAGCCATCAGCACATTATGAAAATACAGTGCTTATAACCGATGATGGTTATGAAATATTAACAGGAGATTGATTAGATGGGAAAAAATAAAGATAAAATTGAAGTTGAAGGTAAAGTTGTGGAAGTCTTAAAAGGTGGAATTAACTTTATCGTCGAACTTGAAAATGGTCACAAAGTAAATGCCTATGTCTCTGGTAAAATGCGCATGAATATGATACGTATTTTACTAGGTGATACCGTGACTGTGGCAATCTCGCCTTATGATTTAGAACATGGGATTATTATATGGAATAAAAGATAGGAGGAAAAATTATGAAAGTTAGACCATCTGTTAAAAAGATTTGCAAGAAATGCAAAATAATTAGAAGAAAAGGAAAAGTTAGGGTAATATGTGAAAACCCTAAACACAAACAAGTACAAGGTTAGGAGGAAAAATGGCAAGAATTAAAAATATTGAACTACCAGGGGAAAAACATACTTGTATTGGTTTAACCGCCATATATGGTATTGGTAGAAATTTAGCTTTAACTATTTGCCAAGATGCTAAAGTTGAAGCTAGCAAAAAAATTAAAGATCTAACTGATGATGAAATTGCAAGACTTCGGAAAGAAGTAGACAAATACTCAGTAGAAGGGGACTTAAGAAGAGAAGTTCAAATGAGTATTAAAAACAAAATGGAAATTAATAGTTATGAAGGGATTAGACACAAAAAAGGTTTACCTGTAAGAGGTCAAAGAACTAATCGGAATGCGCACACTCGTAAAGGCCGGGGTAAAGTTGTGGCTAATAAGAAGAAGTAAGGAGATAGTTTGTTATGGCTTATAATAGAAGAAAAAGAAAAGTTAAGAAAAATATTCCAGAAGCTGAAGCACATATTCATTCAACTTATAATAATACAATCGTAACCATTTGTGATAGCGAAGGAAATGCCATTGCTTGGTCAAGTGCCGGACGCATTGGTTATAAAGGTAGTAAGAAAAAAACTCCTTTTGCGGCAGGTTTAACAAGCGAAGCGGCGGCAACAGCGGCTTATGAACAAGGCGTTAGAAAAGTTGATGTTTTTGTTAAAGGCTTAGGCCCAGGAAGAGAAAATGCAATTAGATCTTTACAAACCGCAGGATTAGAAATCACCAGTATTACTGATGAAACTCCAGTTCCTCATAATGGATGTCGTCCACCAAAAAGACCTAGAAAGTAGAAATAGAAAGGATTGGAATTATGATAAAATTTGAAAAACCAGAATATAAAATCACGGAAAGTCAAGAAAGTAATCATTATGGTAAATTTGAAATTGAACCATTAGAAAGAGGCTTTGGGACTACAATTGGTAATGCCTTAAGAAGAGTCTTACTTTCTAGCTTACCAGGTAGTGCCGTAACCGCTATTAAAATTGATGGCGTTATGCATGAATTTCAAAAAATTGAAGGTGTAGTAGAAGATGTCACAACAATCGTTTTAGCTATTAAAAAATTAGTGGTTAAAAATCATACGGAAGATGTTAAAACCTTACATTTAGTAGCATCTAAAGAAGGTCCGGTTACGGCCGGCGATATTGAAGCCAATGCCGATATCGAAATTATGAATCCGGATTTAGTTATTTGTAACTTAGTTAAGGGTGGTAAAATCGATATTGAAATGACGGTTAATAATGGTCGGGGTTATGTTCCAGCAAGCGAAAATAAAAAATTATTAGATGATGTTAAAGTTGGCGTTATTGCCATTGACTCATCTTATTCCCCAATTGAAAACGTTAAATATGAAGTTTTAAAAACGCGGGTTGGACAAAACGAAAATTATGATAAATTAATCATGGAAGTATCAACAAATGGTCGCATGAATCCGGAAGAAGCAATGGCTTTAGCAGCCAAAATTTTAGTTGAACATTTTAACTTAATCGCTGATTTAAATTCTATAAGTGATATTTCAGGCATTATGCAAGAAAAGAAAGTAGATACAATGACGAAAACTCTTGAAACCCCAATTGAAGAAGTTGAATTTTCGGTTCGGGCTTACAATTGTTTAAAACGGCATGGGGTTCATACGATCCAAGATTTAGTTAATATGAGAGAAGTAGAAGTTACTAAGATCAGAAACTTAGGTAAGAAATCTTTAAAAGAAGTTATCGACAAAGTTGCTGAATTAGGACTTGCATTTAAGGAGTAATATTATGTTATATAGAAAATTAGGAAGAGAAACCAGAGTAAGAAGAAGCATTCTTGCCGGTCTTACGAAAGACGTTTTAACTAAAGGTTATGTTGTTACAACAGAAGCCAGAGCTAAAGAAGTTCGGAAATTTGTTGATAAAATGATAACTTATGGTAAAAATGGAACTTTAGTATCTAGACGTAAAGCTTTAGCGTTCTTACACAACGACAATGATGTTGTTAAAGTAGTATTTGATGATTTAGCTAAACGTTATGAAACTCGTGACGGTGGTTATACAAGAATCATCAAACTAAAAGAACGTCGCGGCGATGATGCTTTACAAGTAAGACTTGAATTGGTAAAATAGTAACAGATGTTACTATTTTTTCTTTTTGTAAATCCAAAGGAAGTGTTAATAAATGAAAGAGCATTTAAATTTAAAAAAAGATGAAGAATTAAAATTAGTAAATTTTCTTTTAAGCAATGGTTTAACTACAGAAGAAATTGCTAAAATTATTAATGATGAATATCAAGCCTATGACGAAAGCAATTTAGTTTTAGATAACGATTATCTAGATATTATTTTAGAAATTGCGAATGGTTATACTTTAGAGCAAATAACGGTGCAACAAAAAATAAGGGCGGCGAAAATTTTTGATTTTAAAAAATATTTAGAGCAAAATAATTTAAATGTAGATATTGTGAAAGCCCTTAATCGCTATACTTCAGGAAGTAATATGATTTTAGGTATAAAAAGAGGAGTATCTAAACAAAAGATTTATGAACATATTCAAAGGGATTTTCAAAACCGAATGTTAAGTTATGGATTTGCTCAAGATGATATTATTAAAATAAGTGAATATCTAAAAAATTTAAATTATACGTTACCACTTTATCAAAATTATGCTTTAACCAAAGAATTTTTGAAGCCATTTAATTTGGCTAATAAATATATCGCGGCCGTTTTAAGCACCGTTAATAATTTAGATTCTTATTATCATATTGAGGAAACAATTTTAAATTTGGATCAAGGCTTAAAATCGTGGTTACCAAAATCAATGATATTATATCGCGCTATTAAACCGGATTTTGTAGCGAACATGCTAAAGGAAGATAATAATTATTTAAATTTAATAGGGCAACAAATTGAAGAAATTGGTTATACCAGTACTTCACCAATATATGCTTCATCATTTGCCAAATATAAAGATTATTCCCTAGTTTTGGAAATTTTTGCGCCTCAAGGAACAGAAGGAATATTAATTAGTCCTTTTTCTAGCTATGGTGATGCTGAACAAGAAGTATTATTAAATGCTAATGATTTATTTATTTTTGATGTTGTTCCTAACGTTATCGATGCCAATGGTCAAACCAAAATAATTTGTAAATGTTTAGCTTTAAGTAAAGAAAAGATAGGCTATAAAAATCTAAATATAAATAAAACAAGATAAATTTTGATGTATAAAAAAATCTTATCTATCAACAATAATAATGGAGGTAAGAGATGAAAAATAAAGAATGCAGTGGTTGTGAAAATGCCCAATTTGGTATTGCTTATATTGATCCGGACACCGGAATTTTGTGTAGTAAAATTGATACGGGAATGAAGTTACCTAAAGGTAAGAAAATATTAGCTCCCAAGATTTGTACCGAATGTGGTAATACTGAATGGAAAACCATTGATAATAAAGAATAAAGCCGAACATCGGCTTTTTTGGTGTTGTTAAAATTAGAAAATAATTTCCAAAAGCTCCTAAATTCGTCAAGTATTGGAAAAATTTTTCCAATACTTGAATAGTAAAAAAATTTAAAATAGCGAAAAATAAATGTAATTAATTGGTTGTTAAAATAAAAATAATGAATTATAATAAAGATAAATAAAGTAGGATGATAGAAAGTGAATAAAAAAGGCTTTGTGTTTGTTGAA
>CANROR010000034.1 GCA_947632275.1 uncultured Bacilli bacterium
GGCCGCCAGTAACCGGCCTTATAGGCCTTAGCGAAAAACCACGTCTTTTAGGCGTGGATTTTTATTTTAAGATATTGGCAAATTTTTGAAAGTATTCCGTATATACTTGTTTTATTTTGCGAAAATTCTCGGGTGAATAATGATTTTGATAACGATTAATATCGAAGACGGCCGGATTACTTAAGATTTCGCGCCAATTCTTTTTAATAAAAACAAAAGTAAAATTTAATTCTTCTTCGGATAAGTTACAATTTTTACTTAAAGCAAATTTATTTACATCATCGACTGTTAATTTGTTCATATATTTTTCAATTATACTATACATAAAATCACCTATTATATTGTATGAATTATTTTATTTTTGAAATACTAATAAATGATTAAGATGAAAAAAAGAAATATTTTTCCATATCTATTTTTAAGTTTATTTTTTCTAATTATTATCGTTAGATTGTTTTTTATTTGTTTTAAAGATAAGGAAAAGTATGAAGATTTATTAAGTGAAAAAACAGAAATAACTGTAAATGGTTTAAGTGCGCCCCGAGGGCGAATTTTAGATACCAACGGCAAAGTCATTGTCGATAATGTGGGAATTAAAACTTTAATGTATAACAAGATAAAGGGTGTGACTTTAAAAGAAGAGTTAGATATTGCTTCTTCTTTAGCTAAAATTTTAGATATTGAAGAAGCCCAAGATGATGTTTTAAAAAAATATTGGTTAGTTACGAATAATAATGGGAAATCTTTAATTACGAAAGCCGAATATGAAGCTTATGATGAAAGAAAAATAACGAATGAAGATATCGAAAAGTTAAAATATGAACGGATAACTCCCGAGATGCTAGCCAAGTTTAATCAAGTGGAAAAAAAAGCGGCAACTATTTATGCTTTAATGAATGAAGGTTATACTTATCAAAAAAAGATTATTTTAAAAAATATAACTGAAGATGTCGAAGCCCAAGTAATGGAAGGGGAGATCCCGGGGATAACGGTGGAAATGACCTGGGAACGTAAATACTTATATAATAATATTTTAAGAAGTATTTTGGGTTCGATTGGCCCCATTAGTAAAGAAGAAAAGACAGAATATTTAAAAAAAGGTTATGAACTAACCGATATCATTGGCCGCAGTTATTTAGAAAAAGAATATGAAGATTATTTAAAAGGAGAAAAAGCTATTTATAAAGTCAATCGCGATAATACTTTGACCTTAATAAAAGAAGCCCAAAAAGGGCATGATTTAGTTTTAAATATTGATATTGATATTCAACAAAAAGCCGAGGCGATAATTCAAGAAAAAATTTTGTTGGGCCGGAAAAATTATGCTAATACCGAATACTTTCGGGAAGCTTATGCCATTGTCAGTAATCCTTTAGATGGTTCCATTTTGGCGATTGCTGGGCAAAGACTCAATGATGATGGCACTTTTAGCGATATTGCGACGAATAATTTAACGTCTTCTTTTACGATTGGTTCCGCGGTTAAAGGGGCCACTATCGCCGTAGGTTATAAATATCATTTATTTGAAGTAGGTAAATATATTACCGATAGTTGTGTAAAACTTTATTTAGTGCCGGCCAAATGTAGTCATAAAAGCCTAGGGCGGATTAATGATTTAGATGCTTTGGCCAAATCTAGTAACTATTTTCAATTTTTAATTGCGATCGGTCTTACGGGCAATAAATATAAACCAAATATGAAATTAAATGCGACAATTGAACACTTTAATATCTATCGGGATATGCTTAAAAGTTTTGGCTTGGGCGCCATTACCGAAATTGATTTGCCGGGCGAAATCGAAGGTATTAAAGGTTCGACGGTGGCCGATGATTTACTTTTAAATTTAGCTATTGGCCAATATGATACGTATACACCTTTAGAAGTAATTCAGTATGTTAATAGTGTAGCAAGTGGGAAAAGAATGCAACTAAATTTAATGAACGAAATTAAAACGGGCGAAGAAGTTATTTTAAAAAATAATGTTAAGGTCTTAAATGAAGTTGATTTAGATGTTGAATACTTAGAGCGGATTAGAGAAGGGATGCATAAAGTTTTGACGGAAGGAACTGGTCGGGGTTATGTTAATAGTGAGCTTAATCCGGTGGGCAAAACTGGAACCAGTCAAACCTATATTGATACGGATAATGATGGCAAACTTGATTTTGCTACCATATCTTCGACCTTCGCCGGTTATTTTCCCAAAGATAATCCCAAGTATAGTCTGGTGGTAATTACGCCTAATGTTTCGCATCACTCGGGGCGAACGGATTATATGTATTATGGCGCCCGACGAATTACCAATGATTTAACGACGTATTTAAATAGTAAATAGTTTAGGAAAATCACGAAAAAGATAAATTTTGCCATTTGCAAAAGCCTTTATTTATGATACACTTATGTAGTAGGGTGAAGAAAATGGGAAGAACAACATTTTTACTTATTGCCGGGGCCTATTATCTTTTAGCGATAGTCGCAGTTATTATCGTTTTATATTTGTTGAAAAAAAGAGAAAAAAATCGGGTTAAAAAAGAAATTGAAGAATTAGAAACCGAAAAGAACTTAGTTATTTCGGCCAGTATGTTGTCCGAACTTAATAAAGTGGAAGCTTTAGTTAATAATGACGAATTAAAGAAAAAATATAAAGAATGGCAAGAACGTTTTAAAGAAATCAAAGATAAAGATTTGCCTAAAATCACGGATGCAATAAATGAAATAGAAGAATTATTTGAAGAAAATAATTTGACGGACTTAAAAGAATTAATTTTAAAAACCGATTATGAACTTAATGCTTTAAAAACGCGAGCTCAATTTTTGTTAGATGAAATTAAAGAATTAACTTTAAGTGAAGAAAAAAATCGGGAAATTATTACGAAATTAAAAGCCGAATATCGCTCAATTATGAGCACTTATCAAGAAAATGAAGCCGACTATGAAATTGTTAAAGTGCCCGTGGAATTACAATTTGAAAATGTCGATAAACTTTTTAATGCGTTTGAAGATGATATGGATAAAAATGCGTATACCGAAGTTGGTAAAATAGTTAAAGCCATTGCCGACATTATTGAAAATTTAAAAGTCGTTATGGAAGAAACTAAACCGATTGTCGTTTTAGGCAAAAATTTAATTCCTTCGAAAATGGAAGATATCCAAAAAATCTATCAACAAATGAGTAAAGAAGGTTATAATTTAGAGTATTTAAATATTGATTATAATATTGAAGAAGCATCTAAAAAAATTCAAGATATTTTTCAAAGATTGAATGTTTTAAATTTAGAAGATTCTTTATTTGAACTTAAAACAATGCATGATTATTTTGATTCTTTATATAATGATTTTGATAAAGAAAAATTAGCCAAAAGAGTATATGAAGACTTTAATCGGTCGATTATCATTAAAACTTCAAGACTAGAAAAAGTAAATAATGAACTTTATAAAAAAATTGGTGATTTAAAATATAGTTATGATTTAACGGATGATGATGTAGCCGTTATTAGTGAAATAAAAGAAGAAATCAATGATATTCATGAATCTTATGATAAAATGGTCGAAGTGGCCCGAAGTAAAATTTTAGCTTATACGAAATTAGCCAAAGAAATGGAACTTATTAATGCGAAATTACTTAAAACGGAAGAAAAGTTAAATGGCGCTTTAAAGAGTTTAAGTACGTTAAAAGAAGATGAAATTAGAGCTAAGGAACAATTAGAGGAAGTTAAAAAATTATTAGCGCAAGCTAAAGATAAATATCGCTCCTTTAAGTTGCCGGTTATTCCGAAGAATTATTATGTGGAATTATCCGAAGCCATGCAAGCAATTAATGAAATGACCAAAGTTTTAGATCATCGGCCAATTTCGATTAAAACTTTAAATTTAAGAGTCGATACGGCGCGCGATTTAACTTTGAAAGTTTATAATACCATTAATGAAGCTATTAAAACGGCGAAAATGGCCGAAGCGGCAATTGTTTACGGAAATCGTTACCGCGTTACTAATAAAGAAGTAGATTTTGGGTTAACAAAAGCGGAAAATTTATTTTATAAAGGTAATTTTCATGCGAGTTTAGAAAATGCTATTAATGCGATAAATATCGTCGAACCCGGAATCTACAAACGAATTTTAAACGAATATCAAAATTAAGAAGGTGAAATATGATATATTTAGATTACAGTGCTACGACCCCAGTTTCTTATGATGTAATCGACACAATTAATAAAGTTACGAAAGAATATATTGGTAATAGTAATTCTTTACATAGTTTAGGTGTTAAAAGTAGTGAACTTTTAAAAAGTGCAACTGATCAAATTGCTTCCATATTAGGTGTATCTAGTAATGAAATAGTTTATACTTCAGGGGCTACTGAAAGTAATAACCTAGCTTTAATTGGGACGGCTTTAGCTAATCGAAAAAAAGGTAATCACATTATTGTTTCGAAACTAGAACATCCTTCTATCTATGCAATTTGTAATTATTTAGAAAGTCTCGGTTTTGAAATTAGTTATGTCAAAAATGATAGTGAAGGTTTAATTGATTTTGATGATTTAAAAAGATTGGTGCGCGAAGATACAATTTTAGTTAGTATTTGTGCGGTTAATAGTGAAGTGGGAATTCGCCAACCTTTAAAAATGATTAGGCAAATTGTCAAAAAAGAAAATTTTGGGACACTTATTCATTCCGATATGACGCAAGCAATTGGGAAAGTAAGTGTTAATTTACACGATGTTGACTTAGCCAGTATTAGTGCGCATAAGATTTATGGTCCAAAAGGAATTGGCCTTTTATATAAAAATAGTAATGTTAATATTGTCCCAATTATGTATGGCAGTAGTAAAGGAGGCAATCTGCGTCCCGGCACGCCACCTTTACCTTTAATTGCGGCTTTTTCAAAAGCAATTAGATTAGCTAATGTCGATTTAGAAAAAAGGGAACGGTTTATTACTTTATTAAATGAAAAAATATGTGAACAAATGAAAAAATTTCCGCATGTGGTAATTAATAAAACGAAGTATTCTATTCCCCACATTTTAAATATTAGTTTCATGGACGTTATGCCCGAGACTTTAATTCACGCTTTAGAAAAAAAAGAAATTTATGTGGGAACTAATACTGCTTGTTCCAGTGGGGAATTATCAACGAGTGTGATGGCTATTTATAATGATTTAGAACGGGCGAAACATACGATTCGGATTAGCCTATCTTTTATGACCACAACGGATGAAGTTAATAAGTTTTTAACAATTTTAACTGAAGAATATCAAAAATTAGCAAAGTTACATTGATGGGGGCAAAATGCAAAAAATAGTAATAATAAAATATGGTGAACTTTCTACGAAAAAGGACAATCTTAATTTCTTTTTACAAACATTAAAACAAAACATTCAAGAACTTTTAAAAGATTTAGAGGTTACTGTCACTAATGATTTTGGCCGGATGTTTGTTGAAAGTAAAGAAGAAAATTTCTTAAAGATTACCGAAAGATTGCAAAAAGTCTTTGGCATTCATGAAATTATTGTCGGCTATCGGGATAGTTCTTTAGACTTAAATGATATTTGTAATCAAGTATTATCGTTAATTAGCGATAAAGATTTTTCGACCTTTAAAGTGGAAACCAAAAGAAGTAATAAAAAATTTCCTTTAACGAGTGTGGAAGTTAGTAAAAAAGTGGGCAGTTTTATTTTAAAAAATAAAGCGGGCTTAAAAGTTGATGTTAAAAATCCGGAGTTATTAGTTAACCTTGAAATTCGAAAAACGGAAGTTTTATATTACGGCGAAAGAATCAAAGGTTTAGGGGGTTATCCCGTTGGAACTTTAGGTAAAGGCCTGCTCATGTTAAGTGGGGGAATTGATTCGCCGGTCGCCGGCTTTATGGCCATTAAAAGAGGGATTAAATTAGAAGCCATTTATTTTGAAAGCCCACCGCATACCAGTATACAAGCCAAAAATAAAGTAAAAATGCTAGCCGAAAAATTGGTTGATTATAATGGAGCTTTAAAACTTCATGTAATTAATTTCACCAAAATTCAAGAAGAAATTTTAAAAAATATTCCCCATGAATATTTAATAACGATTATGCGGAGGATGATGTACCGGATTAGTGCGATTATTGCGAGCCGCCGTAATTGTCACATTTTGGTGAATGGCGAATCAATTGGCCAAGTTGCGAGTCAAACTTTAACGAGTATGAAATGTATCAATGAAGTCGTTAAAATCCCGGTTATTCGCCCTTTAGCGTGTTTCGATAAATTAGAAATCATTGCTTTAGCGAAAAAGATTGACACCTATGAAACGAGTATTTTACCTTATGAAGATTGTTGTACTATTTTTGTACCTGACCATCCTGTGATTAATCCGAGTATTCAAAAGGCTCAAGAATATGAAAAATTAATTCCGTATGAAGAATTAATTTATGAGGCGATTAAAACGGAAGAAGTTATTAATATTGATAAGTTATCTAGTATAGAAAAGTATCGGGATATCTTATAGCATAAAATTTTTTAATTAACCCATAATAATAATGGTGAAGAAAATGAATCACAAAGATTATTATTATAAAGGTTATGATATTACCAATAAAAATAATTTGGAACGCTTGGCTATGGAATATGATAATCCTTATGGCTATAATTTTAGTAGTAATTTACGGAGAGTTGTGGATAAGGATCTAAAGGTGAGCAAAATTAATCAAGATTATGTCAAGAATAAGGAATTTAATCGTAAAAAGGCTTAAATTCCTTTTTTAATTATGGTATCATATTGGTATGAAGGTGATTATCATGGATGTGAATAATCCAGAATATTTTTGTGTAACAACTTCTAGTATTTGGCAATTTGCCGGTTATATTTTATTTGCCATCAAAATTGCCGTTCCGCTTATTATTATCATTTTAGGAATATTAGATTTTTTTAAAGCAATGACGGCGGCTAAAGATGATGCGATAAATAGTGCGGCCAAGAATTTAATTTTTCGCATTGTGATTGGTTTAGTAATCTTTTTTATTCCGCTTATTGTGAGTACTGTTTTTAAATTTATTAAAGAAGCTAATAGTTATATTGCCGCGGCCGATGCTTGTCAAACTTGTCTTTTACAACCATTTAATTCTAATTGTGATAATTATAAAGCTACCGCCAAAGCTAATCGGGCCTCTTGATAAAAAAATAAAGGAGGAAATCATGGATATTAATAATGATGCTTATTTTTGTAGCACAACCGCGGATATTTGGCAAGTTATTGGTTATATATTATTTGCCGTGAAAGTCGTAATTCCCCTTATAATTATTATTTTAGGAATATTTGATTTTTTTAAAGCAGTAACATCTTCGGAAGATGCGGCGATTGCCAAAGCGGGGAAATCCTTAGTAATGCGTCTAGTTATTGGTTTAGCCGTTTATTTTATACCTTTAATTATAAGTGTTATTTTTTCATTTGTTAGTAGTGCTAGTACTTTTATTGCCAGAGGGGAAGCATGTCAACAATGTTTATTAAGACCTTTAACGGAAAACTGCCAAAATTATAAAACCATAGCCCAAGAATATCGTCAAGCTCAAAAGGAGGGTTTAAGCGAAGGCAATGATTATCGTTATGAAGCTATGCATTGCTATTTTGCTTATAATAATGGCGATAAAAATGGGGTTTATATTTGGGGCTTTAGTGGAACCAAAAAATATAAAAATGTTTCGATTGCGGAAAAATATACAACCAAAGAAGCTTGTTTAAATAAAAGTAATCCGACAAATATAAATAATTATATAATGGATCCTAGTGATGGCGATAGTGGTAACTATGATCAAATTATTTATCTTGGCGACTCCCAAATGAATGGTGTTTGTACTAATAATAATTTAAGTAATTGCTATACTTGTGTTGGGGGTGGCTTAGATTGGTTTAATGGTAGTACCTCGCGATGTGCTAATGCCGATGCAACCAGTACGGTCCAAAGTGATGTTAGTGGTAAACTTTCGGGGGGTAATGCTAAAATTATTATTAATTTAGGAACTAACGATTTATTAGGAGGAGCTTCCACGGCTGCTAGTAATCTTTTAAATAGTTATAAATCTTTACTTAATGGTAGTTGGAAAAATGCTAAAATTGTGGTAACTTCAATTTTGCCATTACGTTCTGATTCTTTGAATTTAAATGGTTATATTTATAAGCAAGCTTACGTTAATACCTTCAATAATACGATGAGAAGTCAAATTAGTACTTATAAGAATAAACAAATTGTCTATTGTGATTTAGGCTTTACCAGTAGTGATTTGGCCAGTGATTATGGAACTGATGGCCTTCATTTTGGCCCATCAGGTTATCAAAAAATATATAAAGCTATTCAAGAAAAATGTGAAAAATTATAGAAAAATAATGGTCAATGACCATTTTTTTTTGTATAATGGTGCTAGAGGTGGAAAAATGAAAATATTAGCAGTTAATGCGGGTAGTTCATCTTTAAAATTTACGTTAATTGAATTACCGAGCAAAAATACAATTGCCAGTGGTTTATTTGAAAAAATAGGGATTGGTAATAGTATGTATACAATTAAATTTAATGGGGAAAAAATAACGAAAGAAGTTGATTTAAAAGATCATGCCGTGGCGGTCGAAGTTTTAATGCAAGAACTTGTCGATATGCATATTATTGCTTCTTTAGATGAAATTGAAGGCATAGGGCATCGTATTGTCCATGGCGGTCAAGAATTTAAAGAATCAATTATTCTTACCGAAGATGTGTTAAGAAGAATTGAAAAATATAATGAACTGGCACCCTTACACAATCCGGCCAATATCATGGGGGTTCGCGCTTTTATGCAAGTTTTACCACATGTAACCAATGTCGGCGTTTTTGATACCGCTTTTCATAGCACGATGGAACCTAAAGAATATTTATATGCCGTTCCGTATGAATGGTATCAAGAACTAGGTGTTAGAAAATATGGTTTCCATGGCACAAGTCACCGTTATATTTATAAAACAATCAGTGAAGCTTTAGGGCGCGATGATTTAAAAGTCATTAATTGTCATATTGGGAATGGCGGTTCCATTACGGCGATTGATAGTGGTAAAGTTGTTGATACGACGATGGGCTTTACACCGCTTGCCGGGATTATGATGGGAACTCGTTCGGGAGATATTGATGCTTCTTTAATTGAATATGTAATGAAAAAAACGGGCAAAAGCATTACCGAAGTTACGAATGACTTAAATAAAAAAAGTGGTCTTTTAGGTATCAGTGGGGTATCTAGTGATTCGCGTGATGTCGAAGAAGCGATTAATGAAGGCAACGAAAGAGCTATTTTAGCCCAAGAAATGTATTGTCAAAAAATTGCCAATTATATTGCGATGTACAATAATTTATTAGGTGGGGCCGATGTTATAACTTTAACCGCCGGCGTTGGCGAAAATAGTAAAACAACGCGCAAAAATATCATCGAAAAAATTGCTTCTTTAGGTGTTAAAATTGATGATGTCAAAAATGATATGCGGGGCGAATTTAGTTGCATTAGTAGTGATGATTCGGCAATTCCGGTTTATGTGGTACCAACTAATGAAGAATTAATGATTGCTTTAGACACATTAGAATTAATAAATAATAAATAGAAAGAGGGATAACAATTAAAAGAGATTTATTTAAAAAAATTATTAAAATAATTAAAAGTTATGATGAAATTGTCATTGCGCGGCATATTGGGCCCGATCCGGATGCGATTGCGAGTCAAATTGCCTTAAGAGATGCCATTCGGTTAACTTATCCCAATAAGCAAGTCTATGCGGTAGGGGCCGGAGTATCGCGTTTTCGTTATCTAGGAGCTTTAGATAAAGTAGAATTAAAAGATTTACACAATGCTCTTTTAATTGTTTTAGATGTGCCTAATTTTATTAGAGTTGATGGGATTGAAGATTTAGAATACCAAGCTATTTTAAAAATTGATCATCATCCGGCCGAAGATATTAAAGGCACCGTTGATTGGACGGATGAGACTAAATCTAGTACTTGCGAAATGATTACGGAATTAATTTTAGATACGAAGTTAGCTATCGATACGCGAATTGCCGAGAATTTATACTTAGGAATTGTTTTTGATAGTGACCGGTTTTTACTCCAAAATACGAGTACTGATACCTTTAAAATGGTTTATCGTTTACTTAACGAAACGAAAATTGATTTTGTCCCTTTATATGATAATTTGTATGAACGCAGTATTGCTGAAGAAAAATTTAAAGCTTATTTAATTAATAATATTGAAATTAGCGAAAATGGTATGGGCTTTATTAATGTTACCGAAGAGGCTTTGAAAAAATATAAAGTAGAAATATCTGCGGTTTCGAATCACGTAAATGATTTTTACTTTATCAAAGAACTTATTTGTTGGATGTTTGTGGTCTATGATGAAAAAAATGCGATTTATAAAGTAAATATTCGCAGTTGTGGGCCCGTGATTAATGAAATCGCGAGCAAATATAATGGGGGCGGCCATAAGTTTGCGAGCGGGGCCCGGATTACAAATTTAAAAGATATCGAAGCCTTACATAAAGATTTAGATAAAACTTGTCAAGAATATTTAAAGATGCAAGAAAACTAATGGAAATAAAAAGCTTTCGCAAAAAAAATAGTAATTTATACGAAATATCATTGACTGATGATAGTAAACTAAATCTTTATGACGATACCATTATTAATTTTAATTTATTAGTTAATAAAAAATTAGATCAAAAAAAGTTAGAAGAAATTCTAATTTACAATAGCAAACAAGAAGCTTATTATAAAGCTCTTAAATATATTAATATTAAGCTTCGCACCAAAAAAGAAATTGAAAAATATTTAATAAAGTATAATTTTGAGGAAAAAACAATCTTAGAGACGATTACTCGCTTAGAAAAAGAAAAGTACTTAGATGATTTAATTTATATTAAAGCTTATCTAAACGATCAAATAAATTTAACAACTAAAGGACCTAATTTAATTAAAAAAGAATTTCTTAAATTAGGCTTTAAAGAAGAACAATTTCAAAAATATATTACCGAAATTGATCAAGAAATTTGGCAAGAAAAAATAAAAAAAGTAATTGCCAAAAAAATTAAAAGTAATCATAATTTATCAAAAAAAATGTTAGAAGAAAAATTAAAAAAGGCTTTATTAAATTTAGGTTATTCTTTTAATTTAATTTTAGATGAATTAAATAAGATAGATTTCGCAGAAGATTTAGCAATATTAGAAAAAGAATTTAATAAAGAATTACATAAATTAAAGAAAAAATATCAAGGTTATGAATTAAAAAATAAAATAAAATCTAATTTATATCGTAAAGGTTTTAATTTGTCAAATATTGACAAGTTTTTAGCAAATATTAATGAATAATAATGTTAGTATGATATAATCTTGAGTTTGACAGTTTCAAGAAGGTAAAACCTCTCAATCCCTTTATTTAAAAGAGTTTGAGAGGTTTAA
>CANROR010000035.1 GCA_947632275.1 uncultured Bacilli bacterium
ACCCTAATTTTCTATACTTATCAACATTAAAAAAGATAGATTTCTTTTTTTCTATCTTTTTAGGTCTGAATAGTTACAATGATATTGCTATCATTTTAACTAATCAACGTTTTACTATTTAATTTTAACCGATCGGCGATGGTGGCTAAAAATTCCGAATTCGTCGGTTTGGATTTTTCATAATCAATGCTATGCCCAAATAAATTTTCCATCAATTTCAAATCGCCGCGCACCCAACTTATTTCAATTGCATGGCGAATGGCTCTTTCCACACGCGAAGAAGTTGTATCATATTTGTCGGCAAGTTCGGGATAAATATCTTTGGTAACAAGCGTTGTGTTCATATCATTTTCATACATTAAAAGAATGCCATCTCTAATATATTGATAACCCCTTAAATGGGAGGGAATACCTAATTCATGTAAAATACTACTTACTTCGTATTCTACTGAAGTACTAACATAACTAGGTTTAATATGGGTATTATAACAAATATCCAACAATCTTTTTTCGAGTGATTCCATACTAAAAGGTTTTAACATATAAAATGAAGCGCCTAATTGTCGAACTCTTTGAATTGTATATTCATCTTTATAACTAGATAAAATCATTATTTGTTTCGTAATATTATGCATTTGTAATTCTTCTAAAATCCGAATACCATCCACTTGTGGTAAAACGATGTCAAGAATAATAGCATCATATTCCTTTTCATTATTTAATAAATAATCTAGGCCATCTTTGCCATTATTAAAGATGGCTACTATTTTTACATTGGTACTGCTTAAAAAGTACTTCTTCATGTTGTTAGTTACTGCACTGTTATCATCAACAACAACTACATTAATTAACTTTTCCAAAATAATTGTCTCCTTTTCCTTCTTAATGCACATGTCTACATTATAAAAGAATATATTACAAAAAGCCACAAAAAAGAATGTCGCGTTGTGTCAACTCGTGTAAATTCTTGTCGAACCTTGTTGAATAATTAAATTTTAGCCCTAAATATCACAAAAAAATTAGAATTTTCATTCTAATCTTTATGCATTGTATCTAATATCTTAACAACATTTTGCCAATCTAAACTAGCACTGCCCACTAAAAAACCATCTAATTCTTTGATTTCTATTAAATCTTCAATGTTATCGTGATTAATGCTTCCCCCATATAGAACTGGGAAATTTAAATCATAGTTTTCTTTAATTATCTGCTTTATGAAT
The DNA here is from genome assembly GCA_947632275.1 of uncultured Bacilli bacterium. Classification (GTDB taxonomy): domain Bacteria; phylum Bacillota_I; class Bacilli_A; order RF39; family UBA660; genus Onthocola_B. The sequence continues at coordinate 1,221 of CANROR010000035.1, forward strand.
TTAACATTATTAGCAATGTCATCTTTTAAAGCCGTTTTCCCCGTGCCAATCGCCCAAACCGGTTCATAAGCAATAATTATATTTTTAAGGGTAACGTTATTTAAAACTTCTTTTATTTGCTTTTCTAAAACTTCTTCCGTTTTATTATCAACTTTTTCTTTTAAAGATTCCCCAATACAATAAATAACATTGATGCCATTATTTTGGGCTTCCGTTATTTTATTAATAAAGTCAATGTTTATTTCTTTTTTCCAAATTCTTCTTTCACTATGTCCGACTAAAACATATTTTACACCACAACTTGCTAATTGATGGCCGGTTAGTTCACCAGTTACAACTTCATCAATTAAAGCCGAAATATCTTGACTTCCTAAAACAAACTTCGCATGATTAACACTTAATAAATAAGGTGTTGAAAAGCACATAATTAATTTGTTTTCGCCCGGATTTAATTCCATTAGGTGTTCATTATATTTTTGAAAATCCCGGACATCCATTTTATTTTTAAAATTACATATTAAATATTTCATTTACTTCATCCATTCTAGAGCTTCCAGTTTACCATAAGCAATGTATTCTAAAGTTGCTCCACCCCCAGTTGATTGATGATCAAAGCTATTGGCAAAGCCCAAATTTTGAGCCGCCGAAACGGTATCTCCACCTCCAATTATAATCTTTTTCCCGGAGTTTGCCAAGGTTAAGAATAATTGTTTGGTTCCCTCGGCATATTTATGATCTTCATATTTGCCACATGTCCCATTTACAAACACAATTGCACTTTTATTAATATATTCGCCATATTGAGCAATAGTATTTTTTCCTAAATCAAGAATAGCCCCACTATCTTTAACAAAATCAATTGGTAAAATTATTTTTTCTTTATAAGTTACCAACATATCTTTTAATTTATTTAAGATGGCTTCATCTTCGGTAGCTAAACTATTACCCACATCTTGACCACTGGCCTTTAAAAAGGAATTGGCAATACCGCCTCCTAATAGTAAGTAATCACATTTGGGAAGTAAAACTTCAATAATGGGTAATTTATCATCGACCTTTGCCCCACCCATGAAAACGGTAAAAGGATGTGGGGTATTATTTATTAAAATAGCTAAAGCTTTTATTTCTTTTTGAACAAGAAAACCAATGCCATGTGGTAAGTATTTCGCGATCCCAGCCGTTGAAGCATGAGCTCGGTGGCAAGAACCAAAGGCATCATTAATATAAACTTCGCCTAAAGAAGCCCAAAATTCGGCTAGTCTTTGATCATTCTTACTTTCTAATTTCTCAGGATAATCCATCCATCGCGTATTTTCTAATAAAATAACTTCGCCTAAAGAGGACTCAGTAACCATTTCTTTTACTTTATAACCATAACAATTATCAATAAATTTAACAGATCTTTTTAATAAATTAGCCAGTACTTGCGCCACAGGTTCTAGACTATTTTTCTTTTTATCTTCTTCGGATTTTACTCTTCCTAAGTGACTTAATAAAATTACCTTACAATTATTTTCTAATAAATAGTTAATAGTCGGTAAACTATTTTCGATTTTCGTTTTATCGAGTATTTGGCCATCTTTAATTGGCACATTAAAATCACATCTTAGTATAACTTTCTTATTTTTTAAATCCATATCTTCTAAATTTTTCATATCATCACCAATTTTATTGTATCAAAAAAAGCTTTATAATTAAACTAAAGCTTTTCTCATTTGACATTTTAATTTTGACTAATAAAATATGGATTATCTATTGTGCCAGTACCTGATAATTTAATATTGTTTGTTAAATAAAATACCGGTCGTACTGATGGTTGCCATTTATCGCCATTATTTACAAAATGAGATTCTATTTTTCCAGTCCAACCAATAGTCAATGCTCCAACAATGGCTGCATCTGCATAGGTCAATCCTGGGCGATTTATCAAATATTCCGCAGTCATATCAGAAAAAGGATAATATTCATTATAAGTATAATGGATCCATGATTTAAAAGCATTATTAGCATTGCCTGGATTACCACCTGGATAAGCATAAAAATAATCATGGACATACATTAAGCCGATTTTAGCATTTACTTTTTTTTCAAAAAAATATGGAACTACAGAAATTGCCTCTTCGCCTAACTTTCTCCAATATCTTCTGGTAGATTGTTGCCCGGTTTCTATTGCATATAATGTATCACCATTATATGATGCAGAATCTAATGTATCACCATACATCCATTCATATTTTTCTATTAAGTTATACCACTTACTTGCAGTATCACTTCCATTTACTTTATCCCCGGATTTTAAATAATCATATTGAACTGAATCTACAAACAAATCGGTATTGGCACTAACATGTCCTGCCCAACCCTCTGCATTTGGTGCGGTACCATTGCTTATTCCATTTAACCTTTTATATAACATGCCATTTGGCCATTCGCATTTATCTTCGTCACAGTCACCGCTACTACCATCATAGGGTTTACTTAAATAAGTCTTTGAATGCCAAGCAGGAGTTATTATGGTTTCATTTTCTTCCAACAAAGAATCTTTTAATAATTTTAAATGCTCATCATTAGTTATTCCAATTATCCTATACATATATTTATCGCAATTTTCTTCAGTATTACAATTACATTTACTAACATCATCTGTTCCAAAACAGATATAATTATTATCTACAATTGGTAAATTATCTTTATTGTTAACATCATCATTTTTATATTTTTTATCTAATCCTTGATATCGATACATTCCTCCGGCAATTTCGCTACTTAATACTCCCTTTGTATCATTTTTTCTTAAATAACTTATTAAGGGTTTTTCAAAATATAAAAAACAACGAACGGCTTTGGTCGTTTTTATTGTCAAATCTTTAGTGTCATTATTAAATGTAATCCCATTAGTTACTATATTACCTGCGCTATCCATACATCTGGCTTCTCTATAAGCATATGGTTCGCTTGGCCAATCACTATTAGTATATTCTTTAAAACCAAGGCCATTTTCATTTGTTATCATTATCGCCAGGTTATTAGTTTTTTCCCTATTATTTATTGTTGATTCTAATAATTGACTATCTTTTTTATATGCTAATAGACAATAAATTATTAAACCAAGACTAATAATAGTTATAAGTAACAACGTTCTTACTTTTACTATATTTCGCATATTTTTCACCCTTATTATAATTTATACTTCAATTTTATTTTAGCATAGCTTCAATTATTTTTGAAGTAATAATTATATAATTTTAAATATCAATTATACTAGGAGGTAAAAATGAATAGTGTAAAAGTAAATAATGGTATGACAAATCTTAAAAAGATCGTAAAAGATAAAAACAAATCATTAACTGCTCTTGCAGTTGAATTAGAAATTTCTCAAGAAGCCATTAGTCAATATATAAGTGGTAAAATAAAACCCAAAACTTCTATTGTTATCAAAATGGCCGATATTCTAAATACCTCTACTGACTATTTATTGGGATTAACAAATAATCCGACACCTAGTAATATCTTTTTAAACGAAAAAGAAAATCATATAATTGAAAATTATCGACAATTAAATACTAATGAAAAGCATCAAGTAGAATGCTACATTCAAGCTATTATTGATTTAAAAAAAATATAAGCAAATAAAAATGTTCAAGATTTAAATCCTGAACATTTTATTTTTATTCAAACATTTTTTTAGCCGTTCTAAGCATTTGGGCGGTATAACCATATTCGTTATCATACCAAGCAATTATTTTAACTAATTGTTTACCATTAGCTTCGACAATATTAGTGCATAAACCATCGACAACCGCACCACATTTTTGACCAATGACATCACTAGAAACAATTGGATCTTCCGTATAAACTAAAGCTTCACTTTGATTATTTTTAAAAGCTTCATTTAATTCTTTAACCGTCGTATTTTTCTTAAGTTCCACTGTCAAATCAACCATAGAACCATCGGCCGTAGGGACCCGAAAGGCCGAACCATCAAGGCGTCCCATCAAATCAGGAATAACTAAACCAATGGCTTTAGCCGCCCCGGTTGATGAAGGCACAATATTTTGCGCACTAGCTCTACCACGTCTAGCCTTAATACCTTTTTTATGAACAATATCTAAGGTTGCTTGGTCGTTAGTATAAGCATGAACCGTAGACATAAAACCTTTTTCGACACCAAAATTATCGACCAAAACTTTCATTACGGGTGCTAGACAATTAGTCGTACAACTAGCCGCACTCACAATTTTATCTTCGCCAGTTAAAGTATCGTCATTAACGCCATAGACAATGGTTTTCATAATGCCTTTACCAGGGGCCGAAATTAAAACTTTTTTAGCGCCGGCCTTAAGATGTTTTTCCGCTCCTTCCATATCGGTAAATTTACCCGTACATTCTAAAACTAAATCTACATCTAAATCTTTCCAAGGTAACTTTTCCGGATCCATTTCGTTAAATACCCGAATTTTCTTCGCGCCATTAATAATTATGTTTTCACTATCATGACTTATGGCATCAGTATGAAATGAACCATGAACCGTATCATATTTAACTAAATAGGCTAAATCTTCGGCCGGTCCTAAATCATTGACGGCGACTACATCGAAATCAGTTCCTGTCATTATTTGGCGAAATGCCAACTTTCCTACTCTTCCAAATCCATTAATTGCTAATTTAATCATTATTTTTCCCTCCTATAAACTCTCTTAAAATAGAATCATCATTTACATATTCTCCTGGAATTGTATAAAATTGTTTTAAAAAATTAATTAATCTTCTGGCTTCTTCATAATAAGCCGAATCCATTCTTACCGAATAAAGCAATGGTTCCACATATACTTTTAGAACCCCAACCTCATAGGCTAAAGCCGTATTTATTATGGTATCGGCTTGATGGATAAACGGAAATATATATTTTTCTTCCCCATCTCGAACCTTTTGCCAACTATCAATGGTTTCGACCACATTATACCCCCGGGTTCTATTATCGCGAACAATGCGCCTTAAAAGTCTTAAATCTAAAGTTGAAATATAATTATGGCGATCAATATTAATCGGAATAAACGGACTTAAATATATTTTATATTTATATTTTTTATCAATACCTTTCGTTAATTCATCATTTAAAGCATGAAGTCCTTCAATTAAAATAATACTATTATCCTTTAATTTAATTTTTTCTTGATAAAACTCTCGTTCTCCGGTTAAAAAATTAAATCTTGGCAAGGTAACTTCTTCTTGATTTAATAATTTCATGATATCTTTATTAAATAATTCAACATCGATAGCCTGCAAAGATTCAAAATCATATTTGCCATCTTCATCTTTAGGGCACTCTTTTCGCGGTAAAAAATAATCATCGATCGAAATGTTAATCGGATCATATCCTAAAGCCGATAAATAAGCAGCTAAGCGCCGATTGGTTGTTGTTTTTCCTGAAGAAGAAGGACCGGCCACTAGAATAAATTTTAAATCTCGATTTTTACTTATTTCATCGGCTACTTTCGAAATATTTAAACTAAAAGTTAATTCATTAGATTGAATAAATTTTTTAATTGAGCCATTACTTATCGTTTTATTTAAATCAGTGACATAAGGCATATTTAAAGCCTTTAACCAAGTTTTGCCTTTTGCAAAGGAATTCAAGATATTATCGTAATGAACATATTCCGGCAGTTTACCTTTATCCCCGATTTTAGGAAACAAAATAATAAATTTATTATTTCCTAAATAGACTAAATTAAATTTATTAATAGCGCCAGTCGAATAAGGCATTTCCGAATAAAAATAATTTAAATGATTATTTAATTTATACAAGGTTACAGCCCTATCATTTATATTTTGGATATTATCCGCTTTTTCATACTGTTTAACCTTTAAATAATATTTGATAGCTTCATTCGGTTGCACGATTAACTTTTCGATAATTAAATCTTCTGCCACTATCTTTTCCATTTCGGTTTTTATATTATCAATATCTATTTGGGTTAATATTTTCTCCGAATCAATTGTTCCAAGCATTCCTTTAGGAACACTGTGATCAAATGTTACTTTTAAAGAATCATCATAATGGCTTAAAGCAACTTCAAAAATAAATTTTAATGCCGATTTATACATTTTATTACCAATTAAATCATCAACATCAAAAAAGGTAACTGTCGCCTCACTTGTAACCTTTTTAGCTAAAGGATATACTTCATTATTAATTTTTACACCTAAAATAGGATTATCAGTTTGATAATCTTTACTTATTTCATAAAAAGATGTATCTTTGGCATAAAAATGCTCGGAATTGTCATTAAAAATAATTTTAACTTGCTCCATATCATATACCCCTAGTCTAATAAAAATTATAGCATAAACTTTCGAAAAATAATACAAAATTTGAATAAGTTTTTGTCATTTTACTTATATTTTATATGGGTGATAAAATGTTTTTACCAACAGTTTTAGAAAAAGATAGTAATAAAGAATATGCTTTTGATTTATATTCTCGTCTTTTAAAAGACCGCATCATTTTTTTGACGGGTGAAATTGATGATCACATGAGTAGTATTATTATTGCCGAACTTTTATATTTAGATAGTTTAAATAACGATGATATTTATCTTTATTTAAATAGTCCGGGTGGAGCCATAACCTCGGGGATGAGCATTTACGATACGATGAATTATATTAAAAGTGATGTAAAAACGATTGCTATTGGCATTACCGCGAGTATGGCTGCCTTTTTACTCGCCGGTGGCACCAAAGGTAAAAGATGTGCTTTACCTAATGCCGAGATTATGATCCATCAACCCCTAGGTGGCGCTCAAGGTCAAGCCACCGATATAAAAATTGCCGCTGAAAGAATAATTGCCTTAAAAAAGAAACTAAATACTATTTTAGCTCAAAATACGAATCAACCATTTAAAAAAATAGAAAACGACACCGAAAGAGATAACTTTATGAGTGCCGAGGAAGCCTTAAAATATGGCTTAATAGATTATATAATCAATTAATTATTTTTCGCGAATAATCGTTTCGCCATCCGAAGAATATAAATACTTTTCTTTCGCATAACGAGCTACATAATCTTGATTTTGTAATTTTGTTACTTCACTTTTTAATTTATTTTCTTCACTTAATAGTTTTTCATAATCACTAGATAACTTCGTTATCTCTTTTTTATTTTCTAAAATAGTCACCCAATCTTTTGAGACAGACGAAACTAAAGACGCAATGACGCCTATAATTAAAAATGTAATCATTACTAGTCTTATTTTTTCTTTTTTCGTCTTTTTCATTTTCCTATTTCCCTTTTTAAAATTTTAACACATATCTTAAATAATACAATTTTATTTTAAAAATTTTTTCAAATGTTTACACAATTTTACTATTTTGGAATTTAGTAAACTAATTAACCAAAAACCTAAAGCAAACATAAAAAAGAAATAGATATGATAAATACCATGATTTATTTTAAAAAGTAAATACATATAAAGTAAAACACTATCAATTACTAAAATAAAAGTAATAAGATATTTACTAAATGTTTTCATATTTTTAATTAAAAATAAATTATACTTGGCTAAATAATAAAAAAGCATGCCAAAGAAAAAAGAAAAAATTAAGGTTTTTAATTGTAAAAAACTATCCATTATTTAAATAATTTTGTTATGAAAGAATCTTCTTTCGTTTTTTCTTTACCATCTAAATACATAAAGCTATTAATTTTTCCTTTTATTTTCACATTACCATCATTCGTATCTAATTTTAAAAGTTCTAAATTTTCCCCTTTAAGATGAATATTACCCATGACTGATTCTAATAAAAATTCCTCATCATCAAAACTAATTATTTTATTTATCCCACTTATCATGACATTAGCCCGATCGATCATTTTAAATTCTTGACTACCAAAAGTAATTTTATCTTCCATAGCATGTCCTCCCATTACATTATATGTTTTTCTTTCTTTTTAATGCTAATTCCTCTTGGTCATTAAAAGACAATATTAATTCATTTAATTCATCTTTATTTTTAACCACCATATCTTTTTCTTCTAAATAACCAAATTTACAAATATTATAGAAATAAATTATTCCTACGGCTTTTCTTCTTTCATATTCATTTTTTATATCTTCCGAACTAGTTTTAATTTTATAATATTTAGCTATCTTTAAAAAATCTTCTAAAGAATAAGCTTTACCAATATAAATTTCTTGTGTACTTATATTATTTTCTTGTTCTAAAGTAATCCGGGCTCCAATTAAAAATCGATCATCTTTTAAATTCTTAGGACTAGCATATAAATATTTCGTATACATTTTCTTCCTCCAATTAAAAAAATACATTATTAACCTACCTAATAATGTATTCTTTTAATTTCTATTTGATTACTCAAAATTCCTAAATTATTATAAATCAAGTCGATCTTATAACTCGACAACTTTTAATTAATAAAAAAATTGTTTAGTATTATTTTATTCAAGATTGCTTTAAACTCTTTTAAATATTATTGTATTCCTTTTACTTTTACTCTCTACTATACACTTAATTCTTTTTTTCTAATTATTTTATTAACTTTGCTAAGACAAATTTCTTTTTTGCGTTATTTTTTCTTCACTATATTAAAAACAGACCAAATTAGTTCCTTTTTAGACGAACTTTTTGGTCCATTTTTTCTTTTATTTACTGGCCTTTTTCAAAACTGTCCGTTGCTAAGCCAATGTGAATGGGTCATCATCCGTGCCAGATCCCCCTGTTATTTTCACGTCTGATGAGAGATATAGGACTGGACGAACACCGCGGTAGCTATACACGTTAATGTTGTAATTTGCACCGCCCGAGTAGCCCACGCGCCGCGCATCTGTACCACCAGAAGAATGCCGAGAAATAGTCCATTCGTTTATTCCTAAATATAACCAATTATTTGTTTTTATATCTTCATTATTATAACTACTTGCCATTGTTGCCCAGTATTCTGGTAGTGTTCCGTACATATAATCACTTACATACATTAAGCCTACATGAGTTGAATATGTTAAATCGTTTTTTTGATTACATTGCCTTACATCATTTGGTTTTCCCTGCGTATAGCAATTTTTACTTGTGCTTGTTAATTTATTGTCACCTAGTTCGTAATCGTATAATGATTTGGCATCGCCGTCGGTTGAAATTCCGCTTACTTGCCATTCATGTTCTACTATCATTGTTTTATAGGGTTCTTTTATCGCATTATAATATGTCGTATTTAAATTTTTGGTATTTAAATTACTTGCCGCCCACATATTGACATTGTTACTACTTGAACTTGTTCCATTCGTACTGTTCCAACGGTAACTTGCAAATGTTGTTAATTTTCCTTTATAATTTGTTGTATTATCATTATAATTTCCATAATAAGCGCTATTTGGATATGTTCCTGTGCCTAATTCTTCTTTTGTTGCAGCATCGGCTTTAATTATTTTTATTTCATATTGGCCACTTTTATTTTTAAATAAACCAATTATCCGATATAAGTTTTTATAACCAGATTCTGTTGGATTATTTGAACAAGAACTTCCAAAGCAGACATAATTATGAACTACATTATTTCCTCCACTATAACGATAGGAATCATCTCCGGCTATTTTATTTTGATTTTGCATATTTGGATCCGTTAAATCTTGAATATTATGATGATATAAAGTATAGTTTCCATCTTTATTAGCATTTGCTAGTAAAATATCTTTTAATACTGTACTTACGCTTGTTTGAGCCATAGTTGAAGTAAATTCTAAACCAGTACTTGGTAATTTATTTGTATCTATAGCTTGCACTTTTACTGTATATGTATTATCGGCAGTTATTCCACTATCAATAGTATAACTTTGTTCTCCTGCTCCGGCGATTAAAACTCCTACTTGATCATCCCCTAAAAAGATACGATATTCCT
>CANROR010000036.1 GCA_947632275.1 uncultured Bacilli bacterium
CAAAGAGTAGCTTTGATTAGGACGCTCGCAACTAAACCTGACATCTTACTATTAGATGAACCCTTTTCGGCTTTAGATTATCAATCTCGCCTTGCCGTCAGTGAAGATGTTTATCAAATTATCAAAAAGGAACATAAAACGGTGATTATGATTACGCACGATATCGCCGAAGCCATTTCACTTGCTAGTAGAATTGTCGTTTTAACCAAAAGACCAGCCAAAATCAAAAAAATTTATGATATTAAACTAACGGATACCAAAACCCCAATTGCTAATCGGCAAGCTAAAGAATTCCCAATTTATTATGAAAAAATTTGGAAGGATCTCGATATCAATGTCTAGAGAACAAAGAAATTTTCTAAAAAAACTAAGACAAAAAAAATTATTAATATTTTTAATTCAAATTGCTATTGTCATATTATTTTTCGTCCTTTGGGAACTTTTAGCAAATTTTCATATCATCAATGAATTTATCTTTTCCAAACCTAGCAAAGTAATAACAACAATTGGTTCCTTAATTGCTACCAACAATTTATTTAATCACATTTTTACCACCATCTATGAAATAATAATTGCTTTTTCTTTAGGGATTGTTTTAGGATTCATTATTGCCATCATTCTTTATGAATTCCCAACTCTTGCCAAAATCTGTGATCCATTTTTAACTATGTTAAACTCTCTACCTAAAGTTGCTCTAGGACCCCTTATTATCATTATCGCGGGCGCCAATATAAAAAGTGTTATCATTATGGCTCTCCTTATAAATTTAATAGTCAGTGTCATAACTATCTATAATGGTTTTAATGGTATCGACCCCAACAAAATAAAATTACTTGATTCTTTGAAAGCTACTAAAAGACAAAAATTAACTAAACTAATCATTCCAGCTTCTTATCAAACCATTATATCTAGTCTCAAACTCAACATATCCATGAGCCAAATAGGTGTTGTGATGGGTGAATTTCTTGTAAGCAAAGAAGGTTTAGGTTATTTAATTATTTATGGTACCCAAGTATTTAATTTATCTTTAGTTATGAGTGGTATTTTAATCTTAATTATTATTTCATTTATTCTTTATAAATTAGTTGTATATTTAGAACATATTCTCTTAAAAGATAAATCCTAAGAATGCATATTCTTAGGATTTTTTATTTAAAACTCTTTTTTCCTATAAATTTTTACTGATATTTTATAAGATGTATAGACCATAATAATAGTTAATAATATTAAAATTATTACTAAATAATTTTCGAAAAAGTTCAAGGCTTTAATAGCAAAGGACAAATCTCCATATTTTACAATGAAGCCCCCGATTATAACTACGCCAAAGACAATTAAAAATATGCCAATTCGGGCTTTTTCAATACCAAATTTATAAATAATAGGATACATAAAAGTTAAAACTAAAAGGGTGCCAAAAATTGTTCCTAGCATTGATACTAAAATTTGACCATAATTAATTGTTTGGGTATTAACATAAGAAATAATAAAGCTCAAAATAATGGTAATAATTGCCACCACCATAATCATTAAAATGGTGGTTATATATTTCGCGCGCACACTATTTTTCCGGCCATTGGGTAAACAAGCCGCATAAGCATCCCATTTATTATAATTATCGTAACTAAAAGTCGAAATCATTATCATGACACTGATAAATGGTAAGATAAAGGAAATATCCATTTGGCCAAGTAAACCCATGATAGTATAAACTACGAGTAAGATCCCTAATAATTTAAAATTACTTTTAATCATTGCTAAATCTTTTTTAATAAATCCCATCATTATTCTTCCCCCTTAATCATGATAACCATTAAATCATCCAAAGTTATTTTATCAATTAAACCAATATTATATTTAGCTTTAAAAGCTTTTTTGTCTTCCACGAGAACTTCGTATTCATACTTAGTTTTGCGATATTTAAGGTAATCCTTTTTAGCTATTTTTTTAAATTCGGCTTCCCCACATTTTACAATCCCATATTTATCTAATAATTCATTAGTCGTTTTCGATAACAAAATCTTTCCTTTATTGATAAACGTTATATAATCGGCAATATGTTCTAAATCTGTCGTAATATGACTAGAAAGTAAAATGGAACATTCATCTTTTTCTAAAATATCTTGAAACATATTAATAACTTCGGCTCGGGCCACAGGATCTAAACCCGAAGTTGGTTCATCTAAAATTAATAATTTAGGATGATGAGCTAAAGCCGTTATAATTTCTAATTTTTTCCGCATACCTTTCGAAAAAGTTTTTATTTGTTTGTTCGGAAGAAGCAAAAACTTTTTTAAATAATTATAAAACATATTAGCATCCCAATTTTTATAAATACCTTGCATCGAATTGTTTATATCATTAGGCGTAAGAATCTCTGGGAAAAATATATCATCTAAAACAACCCCAATTTCTTCTTTTATTTGGGCCTCATTTTCCCGATTATCTAAACCAAATATTTTAATTTCCCCCGTATAAGAAGTAATGATATTTAAGATGGCTTTGATTGTTGTCGTTTTCCCAGCTCCATTTTCACCAATAAAGCCCATAATCATGCCCTTAGGTAAACTAAATGACACATCATCCAAGATAAAATCCGCATATTCTTTATGTAAATTTTTAACTTCTAAAGCATTTTCCATCTATTTGTCCTCCTCATATAAAATATTTAACATATCACTCATGGTTTTTAATTTAATATTATTCATCTTGGCAATATTTACTGCCTTATCTAATAGGTTTTCAATCTTATTTAATTGTTCTTCTAAAGCAATATCTTTATTAACTTTGGCAACATAAAATCCTTTCGCCGGTTTATTTTTAATATAGCCTTCTTTGACTAATTCTTCATAAGCATTTTTCGTCGTTATAACACTGCATCGCAGATCTTTAGCCAAAGTTCTTATCGAAGGCAATAATTCATTTTCTTTTAATTCATTAGAAACTATTTTGACCTTTATTTGCTCTTTGATTTGTTCATAGATCGGAATTTCACTTGAATTACTTATTATAATTTCCATAATTGCCTCCTGTATATATATATTATATACAGTTTATATACAGTTGTCAACAAAAAAATCCTCATTGAGGATCTTTAATATTAATCATATTTCGCGCCTTTTAAATCTTTCATTAGTTAATTCTTTAATTCCCTTCTTAATAAGAGAACACCTAAAATAAAGGCTAATATATCCGCGATAATGGCACTCCATAGCATGGTAACAACGCTTTTACTTAAAAAGGCTATGATAATAATCGCCGGGACAAAGAATAAAACATCTCTGGCTAAAGCTAATAAAGTTGATTTAAAACTTGAACCCATCGCTTGTAGTAAAATGGATAATGATTTAATAAGACAAGTTAAAATTATACCCCCTAAAAAGATTCTTAAACAATAATGGGCATATTCAAAATATTCTAAAGAGTTACCTTTACCAAACATATTAATAATAAAACCAGGGAAAAATTCAAAAAGAATAAAAGCAATTGTCCCGATTAATAAATTAATAATTAAAATATACTTAATAGTTTCTTTAACTCTTTTGATATTACCGGCTCCCATATTATAGCCAATAATCGGCATACCACCTAGCGATACCCCAATAACAATAGAAACAACGATACCAAATACTTTCATACAAATACCAATCACGGCAAGAGGGGTTACAACTCCATAAGGGATGCCGGTGCTCGCTAAAGTCATATAGCCATATTTTCCTACTAAATTGTTAGCAACCGTGATAATTATGACAATTGATATTTGTGTTATTAAAGAAGCTAAGCCTAAAGATAAAGCTTGTTTACAAATATCTTTATCTAGCTTAATTTCTTTTTTCGTTATTTTATAATTTTTGGCCTTAGGTAAATACAAGATACTTACAATAAAGGTTAAAATTTGGCCAATCACGGTCGCAATCGCCGCTCCTTTTACACTTAATTTAAAGCCAAAGATAAAAATGGGATCTAAAACAATATTGGCAATTGCTCCAATAACGGTCGCTACCATCGCATACTTGGGACTGCCATCACTTCTAATTGCCGCATTTAATCCTTGACCAATAATATAAAAAGGTAAGCCATAACAAATAATTTGAAAATAATCTTGGGCATATTTATAACATTCCGCTTCTTGGGGACTCGCGCCAAAAAGATTCAAAATTAATTTTTCAAAAATAAGACCCAAAATAGTTAAAATAATTGAGGTAAATATTAAAAGGATTAAAGCATTACCTATGGCTTTATTGGCCTTTTCTTTTTCTTTGGCTCCAATAGCTAAATTAAATAAAGCGGCGGCACCATCGCCAATTAATAAACTAAAAGCTAACGCAATAACTGTAAAAGGATACACAATATTGGTAGCCGCATTTCCAAAAGCCCCAGCCGAACTCCAACCAATAAATATTTGATCAACAATATTATAAAGAGCCGCGACTACCATACTAATAACACAAGGAATTGCAAAATTTTTAATTAATTTTGGAATTTTATCATTTTCTAAATCTAATTTCATCAACAAATAACCTCCTTTTGAAGCATAAAAATACGTAAGTCCACCTCAATTGGACTTACGCATCTAGCTACTCATTGATAAAATCGACCTAACATTTTTGCTCAACGAATCAATTTTAACACAAATTATGTTTTGATGTAAGAAAAAATTTTCTATTTTAATTTTTTACTTTCGTTTTAGATCTTTTATCTTTCTGGTTTTTTTACAACTAAAATTATACCTATAATCATTAAAATAAATGCCGGAAATAAAAATTCTAAAGCTCTTATCAAAACCAAAACATAAAAAGGTTGAGAATTATAATTGGAGTAATAAGTAAGCCAATCAAGATTTAATAGAACAATAAAACCTAAAAGAAAAATTAAAGCCATAAAGAATAATACCATACCCCCAATTTTTTTCGTGCCAATTTTTTCTTTTTTTAATTTTTTCTTAATAATATAAATTAACGAAAATAAAATATAATTTAAAAATGTAAAAAAATACAATAAGTATGTAATAGTTGTAATGGTAAATGCTTCACCAAAATGATATAAACTAAAGACTTCGGCCAAGCCAAAAGTAATTATTAATGAGAAAATAATTACCCCCAAAATTGTTAATCCTTTTTTCATATTTATCCTTTCTTTTTATCTATTATACTAGTTTTCTTTTATAAAAAAATAAATGCTTAAATTTGGCATTTATCTTTATTTAAGTTCAAAGCCGTCTTTGAATGCTTCGCCTACTCTTTCGCTCACTTTATAATAACCATGCGTATAAGGATCAAAGGCAATCGCCGATACTTTCGAAATATCAACATTGTCTCCATCCATTACGCTTTCATCTGCAGTAACATTTACCACTTTACCAATTACACCGTAATCGTTATATTCGATAAATTCACATTCTAAACAAAGCGGAAATTCATTAATAATTGGGGCATCAACATTGGTAGATTTTATCGCCGTTAAACCACTTTTTTCAAATTTGTCAGGTGTATTATTACCAGAGACTACGCCAAAAAAGTCGGCTTCTTTGATGTGGTTACTATCGGCGATGCTAACCGTAAAAGCTTTTCTTTCTTTAATATTTTTGACAGTCTTATGCGTTTCCGTGAGATTTAAAAGAACTTCATCTCTATCAAGCATAGTTCCCCAAGCCGCATTCATGACATTAACCGTATCATCTGGGTTAAAAGTGGCAATCATTAACACCGGCATGGGAAATATTCCTTCCGTCGTTTTAATATTTTTGCGCATTAAATATCCTTCCTTTCTTTATAATAAATTATATTTTAATTGGGAATAACACTGTGTTCCCATTTTTTTATTTTCGTAAATTCTTTATTTTTAATTAAATATCTTAAATAATATACTGCATAAAAGGGTAAAAACATTTGCACTAAAGCCACAAATAAAGGATAAAAGCCTTGCATAACATCATAAATATCTCTTAAAAGGAAAATATCAAAGCGGTCGGATATAAACATTAGATTACTATTAAATAAATGATTAATAATAATGGCTAGTAAACAAATTATCCCGACCAAAGAAGCATAATATTTTACATCGTTAAGTTTTAACTCTACATAATTTTTTAAATTTACAAGCAAACCAATATAAATCATCAGCCCATGAAAAATAAAACTATGGATGCTAACTAAATGAAAAGCAGGATAATCGGGTAAAGAGGTCGCCGGATAAAAAATAAAAACTAAGCCACCGACAATTGTGCCAGTAGCTAGAAAGACATCGCCTACTCTTTTTAATTTTCCTTTAGCAAAGGAACTTAAAATTCCGGCATAAATAAACAAACTACAATAATATAAGGGCACATAACTATTAATATTACCCCAACCATTATTATAAATTTTAAAACCAATAATGATTATTTCCATCATTACAATAACAACTGTTACCTTTTTAATGATTTTAGCAACATCGACATCTTTTTTTAGAGCATAAAATAAAGCAAGGGCAATTAAAAGTAAGGTCGTAAGCATTAAAACAAAATGACCTAAAGTATAAATTCCACAGGGTTTATATTCTCCAATTTTGGCAAAAAACTTCATTACTACTTCTCTCTTTTCACCCTTATTATAAACCTTTTAAAGCCCTATCGCAAGTTGAAGTTCTTTATTTTCTTTTAGTATATTTAACATCAGCAACATATTTTTTTAAAGCAATAAAGGCAAATATTGTTGATGATATAATACCCAAGCAAGTTTGATAAATCATCGTTGTTAAAAGTGGTATTGTTCTGGTATCAACATGTAATACTTTTTCAATACCAATTGCTACAATTAAAAATCCAATTATCCCTGCCAGTAACATCCAAGGTAAAGTTCTTAAGAATGTATCCTTTAGGGATATTTTTCGATCTAATTGTTTAGCCGTTCCTTTTAAAACAATTAGGCAATTTAGAAATGTCGGAATTAAACAACACATCGCTCCTCCAATATAATTGGGAATCGCATTTTCCCGATTAACTCCAACTAAATATGTTAGACCCATACCTAAAACTAAGCCCGCAATCACACCAGGTAGCAATTGTTTAAATATATCTTTTCCTTTCATTTTTAACTCCTTTTTTATATTCCTTTAAAGACTGGTTCACTTTTATAATTCTTGGCTACTTCTTCCTTTTTTAAGACCCGAAGCGCCCCCGCGGCTAAAGCTTCTAGCTCAAATTCCCCAGCCATAACGACAACTTTGGCCATTTTGCCCACATATTTTTGAATTTTTTTCACATAATAAGCATCATTGGCGATACCACCTGTTAAAATAATGGCACTACAATTGCCTTTTAAAGCGGCATACATTGCGCCAATTTGTTTGGCAATTTGATAAATCATCGCATCATAAATTATTTGAGCCTTTTTATTACCCGCGGCAATCATTTGGGTAACTTCTTTCATATCCGCGGTCCCTAAATGAGCCATGATACCTCCATTTTTATTAATTAACGCTTTGATTTCGGCTTCACTATATTTGCCACTGAAACAAAGATTGATTAAAGGTTTGGCTGGGACAAAGCCACTCCGATTTGGAGCCATTGGACCATCGCCATTAACAATATCATTACAATCGATCATTTTGCCATGATTGTGAGCCGCAACCGAAATGCCTCCACCGGCATGACAGATAATTAAATTTAAATCGGTATATTTCTTTTTAATTTTTTTCGCATACCGAATACCAATTTCTTTTTGATTTAAAGCGTGAATCCGACTTTCGCGATAAATGCCGGGAATACCTGTGATTCGAGCTTCTAAATTAAATTCATCAACGTCGGGAGGGTTAACACAAAAAGAGGGCTTTTCATACTTATCCCCAAGTTCTTTAGCAATTACAATTCCCAAAGCAGAAGGATGTTTAACTATCCGCATCGATTTGGCATCATTATACATTAAATCATTAATTATATAAGTACCACCTTCGCAACATTCTAAAGAACCACCTCGACCCGAGAAAGCATCAATAGAAGTAATATCAATTTTATTTTCTTTTAAAGTTTTTAAAACCATTTCTAGCCGAAATTCTCTTTGATCAGATATTTCTTTAAAAGGTTTTAATTCTTCGGCACTGTGTTCAATCGTAACTTTAAAAACACATTCTTCATCATCAAAAAGGCCAATTTTAGTACTAGTTGACCCAGGATTGATAGCAAGAATCCGAAAACTATTTTTGACCATTTTTCATATCTCCTGCCCGAACAATTGAAAATAAAATATTACCCACTAATTCGGATACGGGAGCACTTCTTGAACAATCACTACAAATTCTTTTGAAACCTTGTAATAAGGGTCCATAAGCATCGGCTCCGCCAAAGTTTTGAATTAATTTTACGCCAATATTACCGGCATTTAAATCAGGGAAAATGAGAATATTAGCATGACCTGCTACTTCACTTTCTCTTTTGACTTTTTTTGCAGCAACTTCGGGCACAATTGCCGAATCTAATTGAAATTCTCCATCTATTTTTAAATCAGGTCTTCTTTCGTTTGCTAGTTTCACGGCCGTTTTTACTTTTTCGACGAGTTCGCCACTACCAGAGCCGTCAGTCGAATACGAAAGCATCGCACATCTTGGTTCCCAACCCGTAACTGAACGAATAGTTTCACAAGTATTTATCGCAATGCTAGCAAGTTCTGAGGCGGTCGGATTAGTACAAACGGCACAATCTCCGACCGCAATTAAGTTGCCACCATCGGCAAAAGTATAGTTAGGAAGTTCTGCGATGCCCACGGAAGAAGCAACTTCTAAATTATTTTCTAATCCGACAATTGTTTGGGCCGCATAAATAATATCACCAGTAGCACTAGTAATACCGGCGAAAGTTACATCCACCTCATCAATTGCTTCCATCATTAAAGCAAAATATAAAGGATCGCTCATTCTTCTTCGTAAAGATTTTTCACCATAAACTAAATTAGGTAATTTTAGATATTCAGTTAATACTTTTTCTCCATATTCACTATCGTTATTATCGACATATTGCCAATTTGAATCATCAATATTATTTTCCTTACATAAAGCTTTTACTTCTTCAATATGGCCAACAATAATAGCTTCACAATACATACCTAAAACAACTTCATTTATGGCTTGAACCATTTTCGTATCATTAGCTTCGGCAAAGGCCACCCGGACTGGGTCAGCCTTTGCTTTAGCTTTAACTGTTTCCATTAAATCCATAACATCACCTAGCGATAAATATAGTCGCCATCTTCATAACGAGGTGGTATTTCCGGAACTAAAAGATAAGATTCGTATTTACCACCGGTATGAATAACATGTTCGCCTTTGTTATCAGGGAACCATACAAGTGGTTCAAACCATTCATCCCGAATATAACGACCGGCAACTTGTAATTGTAATTTTTGACCTTTATGCCAAATTCTGGAAAGTGGCCATATTTCAATATCAACCGGAACAATTTCACCTGGTTTTAATTTTTCGGTCCGGTCATGCGTATGAACTGGTTGATATTCGGTTGATTTTTCTTCATCTAAGTGGCGGGCAGAAACTCTTAATTTACCCCAAGCACCTGGGTGTCTTTCGGAACCAAAGATCGTAACTGGCAATTCTTCACCTTTAGTTGATAACTTTTTAATCGTAATGAATAAATCCATATCATCATGACCTTTAGCTTCAACAAACATGCGAAGTTTTAAATAACCCGTAAGTTCTGTATCTTTTCTAAAGGTATATTCAAATGTCGTTAAACCAGTTGCGCCATCATAACTTACACTGCTTTCCGTTTTAACAGGCGCATCACCTAGTTTATGAGTTTTGGCATTTAAATATAATTTCTTATAATTAGTCCGCGCAAGGGGCCATTCATTTTCCGGACGACCTGTTTGATATGGATATTCGAAAGCATCCATAACTTCCATTCTAATTTTTGGCGTTAATTCCCAACCATTATAAATACCTTTTAAGTAACGATCAAAAAATAATTTTAAATCTTGTAACCATTTTGAATTATAGGTATCAGGCCATTCAAATACTTGATGGCAACGCATCCATTTTTTCTTCGATTTAATATTTTTAAATCCTTCCCAACTTCCTCTTAAATGGAAATGGTTCCAGTTACAGGTCGTATAAACTGGGATATTAATATTTTCATAATGCGGAATTTTATCTTGCCAATAAGGGCTCGTAACATATGGTTCTTTTTGAGCCATGGCGACCGTATTATCAATATAACCTTTTCCTTGGGCGGCAATAACAATAGAACCACCAAAGAAACCGGGAATTCCACCTTCCATAATACTTTCGCGATATTGGTCACCTGTTGCTTCCCATGGAGCAATACATACTAAGTGCGGTGGACATTCGGCCGCGATGCGCCATTGACTCATGGCTACTCCTGAATTACCAAATAAGGCAATTTTACCATTACACCATTTTTCCCCTGCGGCCCATTCAATAAAGTCATAGCCGTCTCTTCCTTCTTGGGTACTAAATTGTTGTTGATCACCTTCACTATTACCGATTCCTCTCGGATCAACATTAGCAACGGCATAACCTTGATAGCACCAGAAAAGTGGATCGCTTGATTCAAATTTACAAACATTAGATACGGCCCCGGTAGGGACGCCCATTGGTCTAAATATTTGCACTGGTTGATGCCATGGTTGTTTGCCGAAGAATGACCAACTAATAATTAAAGGTACAGGTGTTTCTAAAGCAGATGCCGGAATATAAATATCGGCATAAATAGTTACCCCATCCCGCATTTTAACAGGTCGATCTTGTAAACAGATAACCCTTTTTTCATCATCGACAAAATATTCGGTAGTATTAACCGGCACTTCAATGCAATAATTCATTGCTTCTTCTCTTGGAATTTTTGCAAATTCCTCTTTTGGTATTGGT
>CANROR010000037.1 GCA_947632275.1 uncultured Bacilli bacterium
TCAAAAAAGTTAATAAAGGCGGTTATTATGAAACCGATAATTAGAGGAGCAATATTTTATGCTGATTTAGGTGAAGTTGTAGGTAGCGAACAAAAAGGAATAAGACCAGTATTAATAATACAAAATGATATGGGGAATAAATATAGCCCAACAACTATTGTAGCTGCGATATCTACCAAAAGAAATCAGATGTTGCCCACGCATATTTTGATTAAGCAGTTTGAAAAGTTAAGACCAAATTCCATTATTATGGTCGAACAAATTCGGACTATTGATAAAACTAGATTAAAAGGTTTTATTACTATGCTTGATGGAGAACAAATGCAAGAAGTAAATCAATCTCTTATGAAATCTTTAGCATTATAAAATTTGTCAAAGGTATAAAATATTTTTTTATACCTTCGACCTTTGATTAATTTTTATGTATTATCTGGTTGTAATCAAAGGAGGAAAATTTATATGGAAAAAAGAGAATTAGAGGTAATGTTGAAATATTATGTTGGAATTAGTAAAGTACCATTAATTTGGGAAGAAGATATGCGAAAGTTACATGAAGAAAAAATTATAAGAAAAATATATGAAGTAGTTGATAATGATTGCAATGAAACTTGGTATTTAATAAGGGATAAAAAGGAAAAAAGCTACATTGTTAAGCCAAAATTTGGAATGTATTTTGCCAAAGATATGATGAAAAAGTACCATAAATTTTATAAATTTTATACTGTTGATATAAATATTATAAAGATGTTTGAAAAAGGAATATATCCAATTGTATTTAAAGTTAATAGAAGTTTTTTTTATAGACATTACGACTTTGAAAAAAATACAAGTAGTACTTATTTTAACTGTTACTATTGTTTTTCTTTTGAAAAATATCGTGTAGTTAGAAAATATAATAATAAAGTTGAATATGAAATATTTGATGAGGAATTACCTGCAATTGCTTGGGCTTGCGATTTTTCGAAGAATAAATGGCAAATACTAACGGAAACAAGTATTTCTCCAAAAATATTAGATAATGTTTATGAATTTACGAATAAGAAAGGGTGATGTCATTGAAAAATATTGATAATGATGGTTTTTATAATTTAATAAAAAAATTGACTTTGGAAGAAATAGCAAATATTTTAAATAATTCGAAAAATATACCTCAAGAAAATGAAAAAGAAAAAATAATAAAAAATGATAAAACTATTTTCACTATAGATGAGTTATTAAATTGTTATCCATTCTTTACAAGATATAGTTTAAATAATGCAATAAAAAAAGAAGGTTTACCATTCGTTTTGATTGGTAAAAAAAAATTATTCGATAAAGAAGCAGTTGAAAATTGGCTCAAATTAGAATCTACAAATAAAAGAGATAAAATTAAACTTGAATTATAGGAGGAAAAATGGAAAAAAGTAGTTCTTCTTCAAAAAAGAAATATTTAAAAGTAGATAAATATATTTATGAAATTGAAAAAGGGAAAAAATATAGAGTTTTTATAAGAAGCGGAAGTTTTTATTTCTCAACCGTTTTTTATGGTACTTTAGCTCAAGCCAAAAAATTACGTGATAGAAAATTAGCCGAATTCAAATTAGATAATGGAAAAAATAAATCTTCTAAAGTAAGTTTTTATGATTTTGTAGAAATATATTATAAAGAATATGGCTTAATTGAGTTAAGCCCTACTACTATTTCAAGGGAAAAATATAAAATAGAAAATTATATTTTTCCTAACTTATGTTATGAGAATTTAGAATCAATAGATACCTTTCAAATACAAAGAATTATAAATAAATTGCGCATGAAGGATAAAATGAGAAAAGATTCTAATGGTAATAAAGTAAAATTGTCAGTAACTACCGTAAATGATATATATTGTATTTTAAGAAAAATTTTTAATAAAGCAGTGGCTTGGGGTTTTATAGCAGAAAATCCTGTTATTAATGTAAAAGCACCTGGAAGAAAACAAAAAGAAAGATCCTGTTATAGTAAAACGGAATTAATACAAGTTATGGAAATACTTAAAAAGGAAGATTATATGACATCCGCTCTATTTTTTCTAGTTATTTGCACTGGTATGCGTAGGGAAGAAATTATAGGTTTGCATGTTGACGAAGATATTGATTTTAATAATAATGTTATTAATATAAGACGTGCAGTGGTATGGGATGATAAACAGAAAAAATTAATTGAAAAGGAGACTAAAACTGAAGGTAGTGTAAGAAGACTACCAATTCCGATATTTTGTGCTGATGCGCTAAAAGATTATATAAGTTTTAGAGAAAGGTTTATAACTTATTTAAAGTCAAGAAATCCAAATTTTGAACCCGTAAATAATTTGTTTTTAAATAAAAATGGATATATGATTAGTCCTGATGCTATATCAAAAAAATGGCGCTTGTTTGTAGCAAAAAATAACGAACTAAAAAGGGTAACATTGCATGGTTTAAGACATACTTATTGCTCAATACAAATGAATGATAATTCAAATCTGTCTCCTCCGGCTGTAAAAAAGTTGATGGGGCATACTCAGTTAAGTACTACTTTTTTATATGCACATGCACCAGAGGAAAAAAATGATGAAGCCGTATCTATTTTTAATGAATTATATGAAGCAACGGGTGAAAAAATCGTAAACTTTAATCAACTACTATCAATATATACAAAGCATCTTTTCGCGCCTACAAGTGAAATTAATGAAATACTTAATTTTATAACAAAAGGTGAAAAAAATATTGATTCAATGTATGATTTAATAAAGAATTATATTGATAACAAGTATCCATTTTTAAGTAAAATAGATATTACTGATTTGAACATTAATAATGTATGGGATTGGTTAGAAACTGAAAAGAAACTTTATGGCAATAAATTCATTTTGAATACAATAACATATTGAAATTATAGTAAATCGCGATATAATATTTACGAAATACAAAGTGTCGCAAAAGTGTCGCAAAGTGTCGCAAAAGTGTCGCAAAGTGTCGCAAAATTTTGTGTTTTTAATTAAAAAAAGCAATTATAATTAAAAAAAGAATATTTTTAAATTTAAAAAAAAGAGGAATCTTTTTTAAATAAAATCGGCAAATTTTAAAAAAAATGTTAAATTTTTAAAAAGAAGGCTTTTTTCTCGTAACGCGTAGGTCGTAGGTTCGAGTCCCACTTCCAGCACCATTTTTAAACTTGAAAATTTGCCTGAAATATGGCAAATTTTTTGATGCTAAAATTATTGATTTAGATAAAAATATCAATAAATTATAAAAAGTGTCGCAAAAGTGTCGCGAATTTTGATTTTAAAAATAAAATATAAAAATTAAAAAATGGTGTAAATAAATTAAAAATTAACACTTCGTATTTTATTAAAATTTAAATATCTTTTAATCAAATATATAATGTTGAAATTCATCTTTTTTAATCATATCCAAAATTACTTCTGGTTTAAAATTGGCATTTTTTAATTCATCAATACTTAACCAAATATAAGTTAAATGCGCTTTTTTCTTTTCTTCAATATTTGCTATTGATGATTGATTATATAAATTTCTATCATTTAACTCATATTCATGAATCATTAATATTTCATGATATTTTTTACCATTAAAGCTAGATACAAAAAAGTTTTCTATCATTCCTACTTTCTTTTTTAATGAAATATTAATACCTGTTTCTTCTTTGAATTCTCTTATTCCCGTATTAATAGAATTCTCTCCTAATTCACATCTGCCACCTGGTAAAGTATAATGACTAGCTCTATCGTCTTTTTGAACTAAAATTTTTCCGTCGTTTTTTATAATTATAGCAACCCTATAATTAAAAATCATATCATTTTTTTCAAATTGAACATCATTTTTCATTTTTAACCTCTCTTATTTTTTCTTGTTTTTTGAAAATCTCTTTCTGCTTCATAAATAACATTTTCAATAAAATTTTTTTTGCCTAAAGAATAACTTTCACGATCTTCTGGAAATTGAATGGATAATCTCTTTTTTAAATTAATATAATCTTGCAATAAGGTTGGATGAGACTTTAAATAATCTCTAAATAAAATTTGATTTTTCCATATTTGGCCAAAATTAGGAGCCATATGAATATGGTGTGTAGTAACATTATTGCCTATTTTTTTAAAATAGTGTTCTCCTGGTCTGCCTCCATCGCCTTCGTAAATATATCCATTTGCTACTAATATTGGTACAAGTTGCTCACCATACTCTAAAGACTCTATTCCAATGAAAATATCAATAACAGGTTTGGCAGGACATCCCTCAATTGATGTACTTACATGTTGAACATCAATTTCAAAGTCTTTTAAAAGAGCTAATAATCGTTCTTTTTCTATTTCAAATTCATCTTTCCATTCATAATTATATGGCTCTAATTTAACCATATCCGTTTTCAAACCAATCATCTTTATTTTTCCCCCTTAAACATAGAATATTATAATGGAATAATTGATCAATTATCAAGTAAAATGTTATTATATATAGTAATTTTAGGGGGTATTATGAATAAAATTTATTCAGTATGTTGGAATATTACAGAAAAATGTAATGAACTTTGTGAATTTTGCTACAGAACAATTGTTGAAGACTTATATTTAGAAGAAAATAAATTAATAGCGGACAAATTAATTGAACTTGGTGTAGAAAAAATCACTTTTGCAGGTGGTGAGCCACTTTTATATAAACATTTATTTGAACTGGCAAAATATATAAAATCTAAAAAACCAGATATTATATTATCAATAACAACAAATGGATTATTAATTGATGACCAAATTGCAAATTCTATATTAAAGTTATTTGATTGGATAACACTTGATTTAGAATCAACTAGTATAGAATTCCATAAACAAGTTGGGAGGGGTGAAAGACATCTTCCAAAAACCATAGAAAATTTAAATAGATTTAATGGGAAAATGTACATAAAAATTAATACTGTTGCAACTAGACAGAATATTAATGATATTCCATTTATATGGAATATAATACAAAAATTTAATATTCAAAGGTGGAAAATTTTTAGATATTATCCAATAACATATAAAGCACAAGATAATCAAGATTATTTTGCTATTTCTGATGAAGAATATGAAAATTTAAAAAGAAAAATTTTACAAATTGCTATTGATTCACAAGTTCAAATTGATTTTAATGATTATGAAGAATTTAGAACTACTTATTTTAGCATTTTTCCAAATGGAACATTAAAAGATAATTCAGGCAATGTTACTTGTAACATATTAAATGATTCAATTGATGAATGTTTTCAATCAATTGATTTGTCAAACCATCTTTTAAGAAAAAAATCTTTTGAAAAATTTACTCACCAAAAAAATAACTAATATGATAATATATATTTGGAGTTAGTAATGAAACGAATAAATTATTCAAATAGTATTGTAGGAATTCCAAATTCAATATTAAAATATTTTGGTATTGGATATTTTAATAGTACATCCAAAGTTTTGGATAAGTATTTAAATAAATATAATCCTCAAAATATTATAATTATACTTTGTGATGGAATGGGGTTTAATTTTTTGAAAAATAATTTATCAAAAAAAGATTTCCTATTGAAAAATACAAAAAAGGTTATTTCATCTGTTTTTCCAACTACCACAACTGCAGCAACAACTTCCATTATTACGGGTTTAACTCCTAATCAACATTGTTGGTTAGGATGGGATAATTATATAAAACCTATAAATAAAGTCGTTACTTTGTATTTAAATAAGGAAAAAGACACAGATAATACTTTTGATGAAAATATAGGATTTAAATTTTTCCCATATAAAACTATATTTGATATTATAAATCAAAAAACAAATACAAAAGCTACATATTTATCTCCTTTTACCGGAACATATTATAAAGATATAGATGATATGTTTAATCAAATTATTCTTTTAACACAAAAACACAGTCATAATTTTATTTATGCTTATTATGATAATCCTGATGCAATAATGCATAAATATGGAGTAAATTCTATTGAAAGTATAAATCAATTGCATTTATTAAATATAAAAATAGAAGAATTAACTAAAAAGATAAATAATAGTATTGTTATAGTGACAGCAGATCATGGCTTAATTGATAGCTCAAATATTTACCTAGAAGATTATGAGGAAATTTTTGATTGTCTATTGCATACAACATCCATTGATTCCCGGGCTAGTATGATGTTTGTAAAACATGAAAAAAAAGCTCTTTTTGAAAAATTATTTCAAAATTATTTTAAAAAAGATTTCGTTTTATTATCTAAAGAAGAAATAATCCAATCATCGATTTTCGGTATAGGAAAAGGTCACAAATTATTTAAATCGTGTTTGGGCGATTATATAGCTATTGCAATCAAAAATAAAAACATTAAATACAAAAGAAACGGAAAGGAATTATTGGCAAATCATGCCGGATTAACAAAAGAAGAAATATATGTACCTTTGATTATTAAAAATATTAAATAAAAAAATATTGTTAATTATGCCAATATGCTAAAAATTTTTAGATGTTGGCAAATTTTAATTAAGGAGGAAAGCGCTAATGGATTAGGTATACAAACAATTTTAGTTAATTAAAATACGAATTCAATAAATGAAATATTATTCAAAATGACACTTTAAAGAAAAATGTAGTAAATTTTTTCTTGTAATATGATATAATAAATTAAAGTATTTATTACTTATTAAGGAGGTTTGAAGTGAAAAAAGTTTTATGTATTTTATTAAGTAGTATGTTAATTTTAACAGTATCTGGTTGTGGTAATGAGGTAGCTAAAGAAAGCGAGGAAAAACCAAAGGAATATTATTGTGAAACTGGAACCTTAAATGGTGAAAATTGTGAAGTTGTGGAAACGGAAGAAGCAACTCCAACTTGTGATAAAGACTATAAATTAACGAATGGCAAATGCGTGAAAACAACGACAACTAATGCCAAAGCAACGAAAACTTGTAGTGATGGTTATACCTTAAGTGGTAGCAATTGTTTAAGTAAAACAACTTATGATAAGGTAACTACCAAAAAATGTCTTTTACCAGCAAAATATGATATTGGTGAATATGAAACTGTCGATGGTACTAAAAGTAAAAATACCGCTTATGAAGAAAATGGTGAATGTTGGTATAACGCTTGTACTGATTGGGATAATGGAGTATGTTATGGTGGCGAAGTTAATAGAACGGAATATACAACTGTTACATCTTGTCCAAGTGGTACGAAAGAAGTAAGTGGTAAATGCTATAAAACAAGTAAAGTTAAAACAACTTATACATGTGAAAGCGGAAAAGTAAATGGTTCAAAGTGTACAGTAACTGATACCAAAGATGTAACCAATACTTGTAAAACCGAAGGCTTTACGTATAATACGGAAAGTAAACAATGTGAAAAAATAACAACTACCAAAGCTTTGGAAAAATAATTAGAAATTGGAGTGTTTGTAATGAGTTTAATAGGAATGTTTATATTTTTATTAATAGTTGGTGTTTTAACTGCGGGAATTGGCTTTTTCGTTTATTATATTTTATTGGAACTAGCTCATATTTCTCACTATGCTCTTGTTTTAACGGTTTTATTAGTAACAATTGTCGAAATTATAAGATTTATTCTATTTGTTTTCGCGGATAAAAAAATTGAATTAAATCCTAAAATAATTTGGCAAGGTATCAAAAACTTTTTTAAAAAAATAAAAAATAGAAAAAATAAAGATACCAATAAACATAAAGATAATAAAAATAATAGTATTGATAGTAATATTGAATCAATTAAAAAAATAACCAAAAATCACAATAATAATATAGTCGCAATTGTGGAAACTGTTATTTTAGTAGGATGTTTAATTTATGCTATTATTTTTCCACCTCATTCCTTACTTTTAAATTTCATTTATAGTGGTTTAATTGCGCGAATTTTGTATGGTTTATTTATCCCTTTAATAATTATTAATGCTTTTAATTATATTAAATCTGAAGGCTTTGATTCAATGGTATTTGGTTCCTTATTTATGGAATTTGTATTTGCTATTGCTTTAGCTACGACCTTTGTTTTTGCCGCTGATGTGGTAGCAAAAGATGATCCTAAAGGCAAAGAAATTCTTTCATCTTTATTTACTTATGATGATAATTCATATGATGATATAAGAAAAGAAAAAAATATTACTGATGAAGAAGAATTTTTAAAAGAAACTTTTAGTAATAGTTTGGATTCTTTGTATGAAAAATATGATATAAAAAAGGAAAAAGATTATAAAACTTTAAAAGAAATGGTAATATCAGAAACGAAAATTGTTAAATATGGTTATAAAGTAACTGATAATGAATGGTTAGATGATGATAATATAATTTTATACATTGTTGACCGGAAAACAAATATTTACAACTTTTATAAGCTAAATTGTCGTACTAAAGATTTTGTTAAATCAAGTATGGATGAATGGGAAGAAGCCAAAGATAAAAAATAAGATAAGGAGTTTAATTTATATGAAAAAAATGAAAAAATTTATTTTTGTTTTTTTAATTAGTTTAGCTTTTATTCCTATTGGGGTCAAAGCTGAATATAATTATGGTGGTAAAGTAGTAGTAAAGTGGGTTGATGCTCATAATAAACTTAATATGCGGCCTGATGAAATTACCATCCCTTTGACGGGAGAAGATTGGGAATATAAAACAATAAAATATGATTTAACTTTAAATAAGAAAGATGCTCTAATAACAGAAGAAGGTATTTATACATATTGGACATTTAATATAGCATTTCCTTTAGATAGTTCTAGAGATTTAAGATTTGGATATGATACTGCTAAAGGATTTGATTTTCCCAAAGGATATAAATCAGGATTTGATTATTTTGTTCGCGGTGAACTTGGTTGTCTTGATCGTGTGAACTGTAATCCTGAGGCAGTTAATGAACTTGAAATATTATTAATTAAAGATGTAGCTAAAGATATTCCAGTAAAAGCAATATTTAATGATGATAATGGAAGAGATAATTATCGTTATATCTATTTTTATATGAATGGAAAGAATACAATAGGTACTAATTATAGTTTTGATGGTAAAGTACAATTAAAAGTAGATGAATATGATTATGTAATGGAATTAATTCAATATTTAGTTACGGATGTAAGCGATAATGAGTTAGAAAAAATAGATTATGAGTATGGAATTTTAGAAAGTGTTTATGATTTAACGGATGCCAGTTATGAGTATACCGTTGAGGCTTTAGAAAATGGTGATATTATTTATACAATTAATCATAAAGCGGAAAGAATAAAAGTACCCATTAAAATAAATTGGTTAGATGATAATAATATTTATGGTAAAAGACCTAATAATTTAGCAATTAATACTGTTAATCAATATGGTGAGATTGAAGAAAAAGTAGAACTAACTAATGAAAATTGGGATACTTATTTAGATTTATTTAAAAATATTAAATATTCTTTTGGGGAAGAACAAATAAAATATAGTTTAGATATTGCTAATACTAAGGATTATGAATATAAAGTTGAAAAAGTTGATGACGGATTCGTGGTCACAGCCCAATTTATTGGTGAAAAAATTATTCCAGATAACAATATAGACGAAAATCCGCAAACATATGATAATATAAATAGTTATGTATTAATGTTATTAATTGGTATAAGTGGTATGGCTATAAGTATAAACAAAATAAGAAGATATAATTAAATAATATTAAAGTTAGTATTATGAGGAGGTAAGAATTATGAAAAAAATTAGTATAATGTTTTTAAGCTTATTAGTTTTGGTTTTAGTTACAGGATGTGGAACTGAAGAAAAAGAATTAAAAGAACAAAAATTGGTTTGTACAACTACGGAAAATGAAGATGGCATGAGTATCGAACAAGTAATTTCGATGACTTATAAAAATAATAAATTAAATCATATGACAATGGAAGTTAATACAACTATAACTGATTCTACAGTAAAAGAAAATTGGGAAGAGTACAAAAAAGTTTTAGATAAGGATAATAAAGAATTTAATAAAGATGGTATTAGTTTAAAAGTGGAAGTAAACGATGAAAATTATGAGTATGACACAATTTTAGATATTGATATTGAAAATGCAACAGAAGAAGCTTTAAAAGAACAAGGATTTGAAGGCTTAAAAGATGATAATAGTACTTTAGAAGATAGTAAAACTGCTGCGGAAAAAGATGGCGCTACTTGTGTAATAAAATAAATAAAAATTAACTTTGAAAACGGCTATGATAATAAAAATCAAACAATTTTTTAAAGGACGTTAATTTTTATTTAAGAAAGGGAATATATAAATGATTGATAATTTTAATGTTGGGAATCCCACGAAAGAAAATATTGATTATGCTTTTAAAAATTTAATATTTTATGTTACTGCGTCAACCCAATTAGATATATACAAAGATAAAAAAGATGATTTTAAAAAGGCATTAGTTGAAATTAATAAAATTTTAGCTATATACGTAAATAAAGAAAATTTAAGTTCTATAGATGAAAAAATGCTACAAGATATAAAATTTGATTTGATAGATTTAGACGTGGAAACGCAATCTTTAAAATCTTATTTTGCAGAATGGTCTTTACAATGGTTAGAAGCAATTATATCTTTAAGAATGTCAGAAATTAAAATGGGAGAAATTAATAATGGTAGTATTGTTGGTAAAACCCACGATGTTTCTAATGATATGTTTAAAATTGATTTACTTAATATGTTATAAAATAAATAGACTTATTTGTCTATTTATTTTAGTTTTCGAATGAATATATATTTTTTTTTTTTTTTTTTTT
>CANROR010000038.1 GCA_947632275.1 uncultured Bacilli bacterium
CATTTAGCAACCTATCTTGTATATAAGTCATATTTCTTACCTCCATTTTATACTATAATATATCATATATACTATTTTTTCTTTTTTAATAAATATTTTTATCTAGATTTAGAATGTGATTCTGCAAAATCTGGAGTTAAAACTAAATCTTTTAATAAAGTTTTATCTTGAATTGCCGCAAGTAAAATAGTTAATGCTTGTTCGGCTCTTTCCATTTGTTCTTGCGGTATTAAACCATTGTCTACATCATTTACAATTCTTTGAGCTTCTTGAAATAAAGCATCATTAGAATAATTGCTATATTCTAAAATTAATTCTTTAACTCCTTCAATTTGTAATAAAGCTCTAACATAATCTCTTTCTGCCGCAAAAAAAGTATCTCTTAAATGGGAATATTCATCATTCAGATTATTTTGCATATATAAACCTCCTTAATTTATTATAATTTCATTTGTGCTTTTGCTTGTTGATTATCATTTCTTCTATTAACAACTACTTCTGGCATATTATTTCTTAAAATTGTTTCAAGTTGATCTAACGAATTTTGTAAATTATTTAATATTTCCATAGGTAAGTAATCTTTAAAATTATTATATATATTATATAAATCTTGATAAATTATTTGCTGTTCTTCGTAACTTTTAGCCATTTTCGCTTTTTGTTCAAACTTACTAAAGATTTTATTATAACATGTCATAATAAAATCCTTATATTGTTCTGTTTGTTCCTTTGAAATTCCATGTAATATATCATATATTTTATTAGAATTAATTAAGGATTCTATATCATCAGTTGATTTTCCAATTT
This sequence comes from uncultured Bacilli bacterium, assembly GCA_947632275.1. GTDB lineage: Bacteria > Bacillota_I > Bacilli_A > RF39 > UBA660 > Onthocola_B. Next base: position 808 of record CANROR010000038.1, read on the forward strand.
CCGCATTAGAATTTGGAGAATTTGGATTTGGATTATTTTTTCTTTCGCTTTGCATTAAATATTTTATTATTCTATCATTTAGTTGCAAATATTCTTCCTCCAATTTTTTATTTGTATCATAATCATATTTTCCCAAATGTATTTTTATATTATCTAATTGAACTAATAATTCTTCTAAAGTTTTGGCTTTAACAATATCATTATGAATTTTAGAAATATCAATAATCGGTGTTTGATATTTAGAATATTCCGTTATTGCATTTTTGCCATATTTTTGTTCATTAGCAATAGTCAAATTATTTACCATATTTAAATTAGGTATATTATCTACTAAAATTTTTTCACATATTACATTAATATCTTTTTCGTTTATGTATTTATTTATCATTTCTTGGGAATATTTACCAGAAACTAAATTATTTATAAATTCATACAATTTATTTGAAATAGACAATAAATTTCCTCTTTCTTCTCTTAAATCCATATTAAGTAATTTATAAGATTGTTTAGAAGCAAGATATGATAAACGTCTTTGCATTTCATTATATTTTGATTTAGATATATTAATTAAATTATTAATAATATTTTCAATAGAATTTTCATTTTTTGATAATTCTCCATTTTTCTCTAAATTACTATTTTGGCGTGATAAATTAATTTTTTTCATTTCTTCAAATAGTCCATAAGTATTATTAATCAAAGCATTTATAATAATTTCATTTCTCTGTTCTATTAAATTCATTATTCTATCTTTTCTTGATAATAAATATGTATATAATTCTTCGCTTGATATTAAATTACCAAATTTATTATAAACTTTATTAGCTAATGATTTAAAATCAGGTATTAAATCAATATCAACTTTGGGAAAATTTTTTAATTTTTGCATTAAACTATCTGCACTTTTTTTATAATCCATATCAGTAGGATTCGCTAATTGATTAATACTAGAGATTTCCTTATATACACAATCTTGAATTTGTTTTAAAAAAATTTGTTCTTTTTGTATAATTTCAAATTGTTCAATATTTTCTTCGATAAAATATATTAATGATTCTAATTTAAAGTTATCAACATTAAGATTTTTAAATATATCGTGTCTTAATTCTTTCATTAATTCTTGAGAATGATCTATAACAACTGAAAATACATTTACTGCTTGGCTTGCCATACAAACCTCCTTTTTAAAACTATAACATTGACCTTAGGGTTAGAGTCAATATTTTTAATGAATAAAAAACTTATATTACTATACAATTTTATTATAGCATAAACTCTTTCATCTTACGAAATATAATTATATAATTTTTTATATTTTAATAATTATAAAACTATCACATTAAAAGAAAATATTTAGCCCATTATTTTTTATTTATTTTAAATATCTCTACTTTTTCTTGTATGCTACTTTTTAATTCTTTAATTCGAGTTTTATAAATGATATTATTTCTTCCTTTAGCATAAGAAATACATCTTTTTTTAATTATCCTTATTTAAATCAATCCCATCAATACTCGTTTCATAAATCCATTGTTTTAAATCTATATTATCACCTGATTCATAAAATTTAATTAATTTTTCAAAGAATGTTGGTTGGTTTGCTTGGGAAATAGTTATTATTCCACATCCATTATCTATCATTATTTTATTTGCAAATAACATAGCAACTCTTTTGTTTCCATCAATAAACATTTGTCTTCTCATAATCCATAACATTACTTCAATTGCTATTTCTGTTTTAGTTTTATCGGTTTGATTAAGTAAGCTTTCTAATTCTTCTTTGATTTGACTTTCTTTTGGCAATTGAGGTTTCCAAATAGTACCGCCAATATTTACAGGGGTACTCCTTAATCTTCCTAAATTTTGATCCAAGACTAATTTATCACATGTTAATTTGTGTAAATGACATAGTGTTTTAAAATCATAGCCAATTTCATCGTTTTCAAGTATAAATTGCCAAGCATATTTTAAATTGTTAATAGCAATTATTTTATCAACAGTTAATCCATTAACTATACCGCCATCATATATTGCCTGTGTTTCTAGATATGTTACCTCAATTCCCTCTAAATTAGCACTTTTCCAAATATAATCTACAATATTTCTTTTTGCTACAAATATGTTTTGATCTCTTGTTAAATTAAATTTATTTTCCATAAAATTTTTCTCTTCGTATACATTTTTTACTTATAGTAACCCAATTTTTTATAATTAAAATATGAATCCTTATTTCCATGAATAAATAACTTGGGAACAATTTCATATTGCAATTCTTTGTTTACATCTTGGGAATAATCCATAATGATTGAAAATCGATTTATTGCGTGACTTACCATCCAAATCTCCTTTATAAAACTATAACATTGAACTTTACACTTAATATTATAGCATAAGCATTATTATCTTACGAAAAATAACTATTATAATTGTATGAAATAAAATTATTTGTCTTTCATATTACTATATATTTTATTATAACATAAGAATCTTTCTTTTCCCTTGAAAAAACTATTTTTATTCGTAATTATGTAAAGTTATAAATTTTATTTTAATCTTTAAAAAACTTATCTTGACATCTTATTTTCTACTAATGAATTAATATTATCGTAAATCGCTTCATAGGTAGGATTGTTTAGATCAAGATTGTCTAAAATTTCTTGGTCTTTTCCTTCTCTTCGTAACATTATTAATTTAGTTTTAAAATCTTCTATTTGAGGAAACATTCTTTCTAATTCACTGATAAACATTTGGGAATCTTTATCATCTCTATTTTTATATAAAATATAATCGGAACATAAATCTAAAATAATACCATATATTTCTTCTTTGGTTTTGCCCATGATACTATATTTATTTTTAATAGTATTTCTTATATTATCAAGATAAGCTTCATTATCTTTTTGTTCTTCTTTTTTTTGATAATCGGCCGCATACTCGCTAAACTTATAATATTCTTTTTGGTCGTTAGATAAAGAATCAATACCCGCCTCGACTACCGCTTTTGATAAAGTTTTACTACCTTTGGCATATAAGTTATTTTCTAAATTTTGATCATCCCAATAGGTTTTAAGATCTAAACCATGTTTTTTAATATATTCGGATATTAAACTAATTAATAATTGTTCGGAATTTTGATTATTCCTACTACTTACAATATTAAAATAAGAAGAAAATCCCGAACCTAAAATTTGTTCGCCAATACTTTTAAATTTCCTATCTGGACCAGTAATATATTCAACAATCATTTGTTTATCTAAATTATGTTGTTTTAAAATATAAAGGATTGCCCGTGCTTCGGATTCATATTTTTGATAATTATAAGAATTTACCATTGTAAAAGCTTCTTGTTCTAAGCTTTTATCCTTTAATTTGGCATTATTAATACATAATTCGGCAAAAATACTGGCCAAACTTTCTTCTAACATTTCACCATAATTATTATTTAAATTTCTAATTTTATGGGCATATTCATGAATTATGGTGGCAACCAAATTATCTTTTTCCCAAGTTACATCTAAATTTTTATATTTAAGTAAATTTAAATCAATGATTATTTTATCTTTAGTAGCTAGTCCGGCGATATTATTGCATTTGGTAAACATCGAAGATTCTTTCGAAATTTCTTGATATTCCACGGGACAATTTCTAAACAATTCATTGATCGGCACAAGTTGTTCAGGTGTAAGATAATCCTGCAATAACAATAATATTTGCTCTTGGGCCATCTTCACTGCTTGTTTTAGTTTTTCTTCCAAATTAATCACCTTATCTTAAATTAACTTATAAATATATTATATCACGTAAAACTCCTTAATTTAGTTAATTATTTATTTTTGGTGTAAAGTAAAAAATGGCTATTTTTTTAAAGCCATTTTATTATTTAACGATGAATACTAGGATTTTCTTTTAAGGGAAAATTGTTAGCCATTCTTACCCAATTTTCAAAAGAATCTTTAAAATGTTCTTTGGCATATAAGCCTTTAACAATAGAAGAAGCATATTTATAATTAACCGCTTCCATGATTTCTCTTTCCAAGGTTTCTTCCCGCATTAAAACCCCAGCCGCTTGCATGGTATTAGATACTTGGGCCATTATATTATCATATACCTCTTTAGCTTGAGGGCCAAAAGCATAATTATAATCGGTTTCCGTAATTTGTTTTCCACCTGGACTTTCAAGGGTTCTTTCATATCTCGTGGCCGCGAACCAAGCATGAGCAAATTTTACTTTTTCCACGAATTCTTGGGCATCATAAGCATTATTAGCCCCGATTTTAGTAGCGATATATGTACCATCCTCGGCCCTTTGTAAATTATATTGGGCAAATAAATTTTTAACATCTTCTAAAGAATAATTCATCTAATCCTCCTTATTTAATCTTGTTTTTCTAAAACATAGTAACCATTAATAACTTTACCAAAAACATAGTCGCCACTTTTCCATTCAATAATGATATATTTTTTACCTAAAATTTCTTGATAAGTATATTTGCATAATGTGTCGGGTAATATTAAATTAATAACATAATCTTTCGTGTATTTCGTAGTAAAAATTTTACCCGAAGTATAACTTACATTTACATTACCGTAAGCATCAAAAATTAACTTTTCTAAAGATAACATATCTTTGGTACTTTGGATTTTCTCGGGATTAAAGCTTTCTGGCTTATTAATAAAATCGACGGTTTTCCAAGTACCTACTACTCTTTCATCTTCGATAAAATCAACATTTGTATTATCTTTTTGCTTAATATCTTCTACTGTGTAATCATTATGATCCACATTATAGTAAATCGCTACTTTCGAATTTTTAGGATCAATGAAATCCGTTACCGTTAAATATAATTTATCGCCGACAATTTCATAGTGATTTGGTCTACCTCCAATAAAGATTGTATCTTTGGTCCAAGATATTACCCAGTAAGATTCCCCGTTGGGAAGTAAATATAACTCCTTAATATTGTAGTCATCATCCATAAAGCTTTCGGCTTCGGCATCCTCTTTAGTTGCGGCCACACCGAGTAAAGCCCATTTTCCTTTCGCTTGTTCGTCATTTACAAACATCATTTTTAAATCATTCCTTTCTTCAAAAAGAGAAAATTGTTTTAAAACTTTAATTTTGCTTTGTAAATTTAATATTTCTTGTTCATAATTGTTAATTTTTTCTTTTATCTTATCTTTATTAAAATATTTTATTTCTTCTAAAGAAAATCCCAACTTTTTTAAAGATATGATATCTTGCATAGTATAGATATTATCTTCATCGTAATAACGATATCCTGTATATACATCGACATATCCTGGAATTATTAGGCCTATACTTTCATAATATCTAATTGTTTTAACTGAAACATTAAAAAGACTGGCAAAATCACCAATTTTAATCACCATAATTCCTCCTTTCAAGCTAAATATAACATTGACCTTAAGGTTAGAGTCAATATCTTTTATACCATAATTATAACATGGCCGGTTAATATCTGGTAATTTATTTAAAAATAACGTATAATAAAGGCTAATAAGAAGTAAAGGTGAATTATGAAATCGATAAAATTAGAATGTTCCCAAACTATTTTTGATCCCGAGATTATTAATACTATTACCGAAAATTTAAATAAAGATGAATATTGGCCCTATCATGATTATGATTCTTGTTTAACTATTTTAATTAATCCGCAGCAAATTTCCAAGGATTGTTTAAATAATTTTAATTTTTCATTTTACCGAATATGGCATAATAATTATCCCTTTAACCAAAAACTAGAAATAGCTTTTAGAATTATTATTAGCCAAATTAAAGAAGAAATCGAATATTTTCACTTAGGTCAAATTTATCTAAAAAGTGATGAAAAGGTAAAAAATACTAGTTTAGAATTAACCAAAATGGGAATTCATGATTTTTCTAATAAGAAAAAGAATCAAGTAAAAATTCACTTAAATATTAATTTAACAAATGGAAGTAAGCTTTATAAAATTGTTGATTTAATTGAATATGAAGAATATAAATTTTTTATTGATGAACGCAATAATAACAAAAATTTATTTAATGATTTACTTATAAAAAAAGAACAAGGAGAAACCTTAGACTTAAATGATTTAACTAGCCAAGATTGGCAACAACTAATTTTAAAAGAAAAAATTATATCTAAAGATTTAGCTAAGCTTTACGAAACAACCGAAAAGGAAGTTAATAAACAAAGGAAAAAATTTATTCGGAATATCAAACAATATAGTGATGAATATTTATTTTATTTAGTGATGTTTGTACAAATGGTTCCCGACGATTATTATAGTAATTTTACTATTCCCCTTTTAGAACAAATGAAAAAACAAAATGTTAAAGTTATCTATGAATATTTAAATGAAGATTATCATGAACTTTTTAACGTCGAAAATGAATTAAAAAGACAAAAAGAAATTGAACGCAATAATCGGAAGGGGCATGAATATCAAATACCTTTAAGTGGTGTTTTATTAAAAAAATTATATTGGGCGATTAAAAATAACCAATTAGATCGGAAAATTTTAAAAAATAATTGGTTTCTTACTTATTATGGGCCAATGTTTTTAAAAACTTTTTTAGAACATATTGAAGAATGCCATATTTTAGATTTATATGAAAATGGGCAAATTTATGAGCATCCTGCTTTTAAGCCTTATCCCGAATTATATAAACTTATGACGTTAGAAGAAACGGATAAATTACCCGAATTACGTTTAACTAAAATGAAAAATCAAAATAGCCAAGCCCATATAAAAAAGAAAAGAAAAAGAATAATTGCGCCAAGAGATCATATTGAATTAGCCATCAAAAGACAAAAAGTAGGACGTAAAGGTGAAGAACTAGCCTATGACTACGAATATGATACTTTAAAAGATTATCCGGAGTTACAAGCTAAAATTGAAAAAACTTATCTAATTGATGAAAGTGCTGGTTATGATCTTAAAAGTTATGACTTTGATGGTAATCCCATTTTTATTGAAGTTAAAACTAATAATTCCAGTTCGAAAAAACGCATTAATTTTTTTATTTCGGATACGGAAAATGCTATTATAACAGGAAAGAAGAATGCTTATATTTATTACATTTATGATTTAAAAAATCCTAAATTACGAATCATCGATCAAAAAGAATATTTAAGTTATGAGAAAACAATTAAAAAATGGGAAATTGATCAAGAAATAATTGAATCTTAAAAGAAGCTATTTTTAAGATTTTGTAAAGTTATTACACTTAACCGTAATAACTTTTAATTTTTCAAAATTATTACACCATAAATTAAAAAATTGACTTATAAAGTCAATAGTAGGTGTTAGTATCCATTTATTTGAGCCAATTTTAAATCAAATAATATCCACTCAGGTTAAAATTATTGGATGAATTATAATTATTTTTTCTTACTGTTTTCCAAAATGTAATAATCAATTGTTGGTATTGTATTTATAAGAAAAGCATATTCTCTAAAATACATTAATACCTCAGATGAATCTCCTTTAGAATAATAGCCTTTAGGGTCATCATTATTTTTGGTCATTGTACCTTTAAAAAATTTGATAAAATCCGGATTAGCTTTATTTATTTTTGCTAAATATTTCTTAGCTAATTTGTCATTTCCTAGTTTATAGTAAAGGACAAACAAAGGAAATAACATCTCTAAATGTTCTTCAGGATACTTTCTATATAATTTAAGCATTTCCTTTTCTTCTTCTAAATAAGCATATATTGCCATAAGTAAATATCTAGCACCAGTATTATCATTTTCATTTAATTTAAGAATTTCTTTGCAAACGCTCAAAGCTTGCTTTATCTTACCATCCATTAATAAGCATTCCGCTTTCATATACAAACCACCAATATAAGGTCTTGTTTCAAAAATTCCATAAAAATGACCAATATTATCTTTTTTAAAGTAATTTTCTTTTTCTAATCTATTTTTTTCAAGCTCTAATCCTTCATCTAATAATTTCCATCTTTTTAAAGGATTATCCTCAAATTGTACTAGAAATAATAAAGCATCGAAACATTCTGGACACATATCATATGCTTTTTTCGCCAATTTTATTGCTTGGGTTTTAGATTTAGCATTTTCCGCTTTCTCTAACAATTCATAAGCATCATCTAATGGTGTATTTTCATATTCTATTTCATTTGCATTGTATTTTTTGATAAATTCTTGTAATTTTTCATTTAATTCTTTTTCATCTTTAGCATCGATATTTTCTAAAAATTCATTAATCATATTATTTAATTTATTATTCATTTTTACTCATACTCCTTCTTTTTAATTTTTTTAATTAAAGTATAAATTATTTCTCCTCTTGCAATAAAGATACTATATTCTATTAATTAAATCAATAATCATTGTGCATTTAGCATAACTTTTGTTGTGCAAATAGCAGTATTTTCTATCATTGATATTATTATTATTATTATTATTTTTATTTTTATTTTTTACCAATATCTTCACCACATAATACTGTATAATGGTATTTTGTGATGAAAATCAATGATTTTTATTTTATTTTTTTATAAGTGCAACACTTAAAAAAATTGACTGTTAAAGCCAATTTTTAAGGAATTAATAATTTTTGACCGATTGATAAGACATTAGTTGCTAAGTTATTGAATTCAACGATAGCGCTTACCGATGTATCAAACTTTCGAGCAATACTATATAATGTATCACCGGCTTGCACTATGTAACTTTCTTTTTCTACATCCGGGATAATTAAAGTTTGACCAATACTTAAAGTATTATTCGTTAAATTATTAGCACTTTTTAAATCATCAACCGAAATTCCATGTTTTTGCGCAATGCCATATAAAGTATCGCCACTTTTAACTGTGTATGTCTTTTGATCAGTACTAGTACTTACGTTAGATTCGTCGGGAATGACTAAAACTTGACCAATTGATAAAACATCAGTGGCTAAATTGTTTAATGCTTTTAAATTATCAACAGTAGTTTTAAATTTTTGGGCAATGCTATATAAGGAGTCACCTTTTTGCACTGTATAGTAAATATCATCACCACTTGGAATATCTTCTTCTTTACCCGGAATAAATAAATTTTGCCCAATGTTTAATAGATTACCTGACAAGTTATTAGCTTCTTTTAATTCATCAACTGTGATTCCAAATTTTTTGGCAATACTCCATAAAGAATCACCTTTTTGGACAGTATAATAATTAGAACCAAGTGGAGCCACATATTTACCACCGGCGTATTCAGTAATAGCTTTAACGACGGCTTCGGCTAAAGTTTCCCAATTATTTTTAAGTTGATTTACATCATCACCCGCGGAATCGGCGAAACCATATTCGACGATTACTGTTTCATTATTAGGCGTATCCCGATGAATATAATAATAATCTTTGGCCGGATTACTAGGAAGTCTTCTTTGATAATACTTCCGAACATTTTGGCCAGCATTTGTTAATTCTTTAGCAATTCGGGAAGCAAAAGCATCACTATTGCGTAAAGCATAAATAACTTCGGCCCCATCACCACCACCGGCATTAATATGGTTAGAAACTACTAAAACATCAGAACCATCGCCATAAAAACTTTGAGCCTTTTTAGGTCGATCATTTGGCCCTAATGTTGTATCACTATCTCTAGTTAAAGAAGCATCAATTCCTAAATCTTTTAACCGATCATAAATATATTTACTTATTTTTAATGTATAATCTTTTTCGGTTATGCCATTGGCAATAGTCCCAGGATCATCGCCTCCATGTGCAGGAATAGGAAAAGTCCAAAAATATCATTATTTCTTAAAATTCAATGTTCCATTCTATTTCTATA
>CANROR010000039.1 GCA_947632275.1 uncultured Bacilli bacterium
CAAGCGACATATAATATATTAGTTTTGAGACATTTTCAAATACTAACACTTAAGACATTATCACATACTAACCATAACCAAGATGTGGTAACTGAAATTTTCTTGACAATTTTGTATTCTTCGTTTATAATAGCAAACCATCTAATGTAAGTGGGGGATTATATGGAAAATATTGATTTAGAGACATTAGACGATGAAACACTTGTCGAATTAAAGTCTATTTTCGAGGGAATGGACGATGTATTAAAAGAGGAAGAAGGTATGAATTAATGACAAATAAGATGAGTAATCGGATTGAAAAAATCAAAAATGAACATATTGAATTATTAAAAATAGCTAAAGAAAATATCCTAAATAATAGGGATAATTTTGCTAGCATAGCTGAGGAAACCCAAAAAGTTTTACAATCTGATGAAGTAAATGTAAAAAAATATGAAGCAGTAGTTAAAGCCCAAGAATTAGTTGTAAGTTTAACTGAAGAAATAATGAATGCTAAAAGTGCGGATGAAATTATCGCTATTAGAAAGAAATTAAATTATTACATTAATAAAATCAAAAAGGAATTAAAATCGCGTGGCGTTAGTGAAGAATTAATAACCAAATATCAAGATAAAACAGCATCTTTAAGAAGTTCTATTGCGACGTTTTTACGTTATGCTAAAAGAGAAATGAATTTAAGTGAAATTGCTAAATTAGCAAGTAATTATGATAACCTAAGTAAAGAAGAACTTGAAAAGTTACGGAGTATGCTTCGTAAAGAAAATAATTATAATCGCCGAAATTTAAATCCGACCCCAAAGAAAGTTGTAAAATCTGTTGCAATTAATCCTAAAGAATTAAATAAAGAAATTGAATTTGATTTTCCAATGGAAAAGCCAAGAAGAACAACTACTGATGAAGATATTGTTTTTCCAAAATCAAAAAAGGAAGAAAATAAAACTATTAAATTAGTTTCAATTGGGTCATCTTATGAAGATGCTCATAGTTATTTCAAAAATAGAATCGATAATTATGATAGATATTATGGCATTCAAAAAACATATGATTATAAAAAGAAAAAAATTGGTATAAATGTTGTAAATTTCTTCCGTAATGTACCAAGATATGTTCATAATAAAAAAGCTATTGAAAGAATGGAAAAAGATAGTTATATTTATTATGGTGGTAGTGATTTTACAAGCTTCATTGAATATATGAAAAAAAGAAATTCGATTCATCAAATTATAAAATGCTTATTCTGTCGTTCTCATTTATTTACTAGTGATATGAATTGTTTATTTGAACATGAATATTGTACTAAATGGATGTATGAACATTGTCAAGGTAAAGTTTTAGTACCCGTATTAAAAAATGTTGCTTAATTAGCGAAAAATAGAAAATTATATTTCTATTTTTTTTTAGGTAAACATATACTTTTGTAGGAGGATAAAAATGAATTGTATAATACCTTTTACGAAAGAAGTAAAATTTAAAACTAGTATTGCAGAAATATTAAGTATTTCTTTAGAACATGAATATACGGTCAATGAAAGTGAACTATTAGGTAATTTTATTATCACGGGTGAATATAAAAGTCATGAAGTAAGCGTTAATCGTGAATCTTTTGATTTTGTTTTGCCTTTTTCCGTCAATTTAACTAATCCGATTGCGACCGATTCAGTCGATTTTGCGATTGAAGATTTTACTTATGATATCGTTGATAATAGTGCTTTAAAAGTTAATATTGAATATTCCGTTAAAGCCGATGAATTAGTAAGAGAAGCTAGTGAAGAAGAAAAAGAAAAAACTGAAGACGCCGAAGCCGAAGAGGTCATTAATGAGGCTTTAGAAAACATTGAAAATTTAAATGATCCAGTTGCTGAAAGAGTTGAAAACGAAGAACCAGAAGTTAAAGAAGACGAAAGCGAAGAACGAAATGTTGCCATTCCGGTGATGGATGAAGAAAAGATAAGCCAAACGGAAGATATAAGTGAATCAGAAAATGTCATTATGAATGCCGTTACCGAAGAAGAAAATGATTTTATCACTTATCATATTCATATCATGAAAGAAAATGAAACGATTGAAGCCATATGTAGTAAATATAATGTCAGTAGTAATGTTTTAGAAAATTATAATGATTTAAAAAATATTACTTTTGGCGATAAAATTATCATCCCTGAAGTTGATGAATAGAAGTCTTGAAGTTCTAAAAGCCCTTTATAAACCTTATCGTTATACTATAAAAGGGAAGGCTACGGTTTTAGAAACCACCAGTGGAGATTTCATCATTAAAGAAAAAAGTAAAAATATTGGCGAATTATATAATTATTTAGTTTCCCGACATTTTAATAATTTTCCATCTTTAATTGATGAATCGCGAAAAGATGTTAATGTCTATGAATATATCGAGGGCATAAATATGCCCTTAAATCAAAAATGTGAAGATTTAATTGACTTAGTCGCAGACTTACACAATCGGACTTGTTATTTTAAAGAAGTTAGTGAAGATACTTATAAAGAAATTTATGAAAATATAAAAAGTAATATTAATTATTTAAAACAATATTATAATACGAAATATGATATGTATTTTACGGAAGTTTACATGAGTCCCAGTCATTACTTATTTATGCGAAATTTTTCGAAAGTAATGGCTTCTTTAGATTTTTGTGAACAAGAATTAGATGAATGGTATAAGTTGGTTAAAGATGAAACCAAAATTAGGGTTAGTATTATTCATAATAATTTAGAACTTGATCACTATATTAAAAGTGATAAAGATTATTTTATTAGTTGGGATAAAGCTAAAATTGATACGCCCGTTTTAGATTTTGTTAATCTTTATAAAAAAGAGTATGAAAAATGTAATTTTGAAGTAGTTTTAGCCCGTTATATGCAAGCTTTTCCGCTTTTAGAATACGAAAAAAAATTGCTTTTTATCTTAATTGCGTTACCACCGGAGATAAAAGACGGAGAATCGGAATTTGAAAGTACCAAGGAAATGCGCAAAAAAATGGATTATGTCTTTAAAACGGAATATTTAATACGGCCATATTATGCGCGCGAGGAAGAATAAAAATAAAAGAATTTCTAATAATAAAACAAAAATATTCCAACGAAAAGGTAAAATTAAAGTTATAATGGCTTGATAAAAAATTAAAATAGCCAAAATAAATAGAATTATAATAGTAAGGCCACTGCCAAAATGATGAGGCCGCATATTTATCACCTATTGTAATATATGAGAAAGAAAACGAGAAAGTTTTCTTTTTTATTGCTATAAGATTAATTTTAAGTTATAATTTTATTGTAAGGATAGTAGATAAAATGAATAGAAATGGGTTTATATCAATTTCCGTAGTTTATACATTATTTATCGTTTTATTAATGCTTTTGCTTTCTATTTTAGCCAATTTAGTTAATCAAAGAATTTTGCTTAAAGTAAATAAAGGTGATATCACCGATATCTTGGTGGAAAGTGAAGATAACCGAAATATTGCGACTGTCTGTTTAGGTAAATATATGGCTAATTGTTTTGCTAAAAATAGTAATTTAGATCGTAATTTGTATTATCATGATGGTAGTAAAGATTATATAAGTCAAACTAATGAAAATTTAGAAGCTAATGATGGCAATTTTCGGTATGCCGGGGGTAATCCGAACAATTATATTTGCTTAGATAATACTGAGACTCTTGGCACTTGCAATAGTAATCTTTTATATCGAATAATTGGGGTATTTTCCTTAGGAACTCATTTAAATAATGAAACGCAAAGTGATATTTATGCGCTTAAGGTTATAAAAGATACGCCCCAAGGAAGTTTGAGTTGGAATAATATCAATAATAACAACTGGTGGGATAGTAGTTTAAATACATTTTTAAATAGTGATTCATCACCGGTGATGGCTTTAAATAATTATATGGTCGAATCAGAATGGCATGTTGGTAAACAAGATAGTACGGTAATGATAAAAAAAGAAAATCAACCTTTGAATGCTTTTAAAGCGGAACATTATATTGATACTGTTGGGGTAATTGAAATGAAAACCTATGGCAAAGTCGGCTTAATGTATGCCAGTGATTATTATTATGCCGCGGCTCCAGGATATTGGAGTTACATTGGTGATAAAAGTGGAACAAGCATTTTGCATGACTATCGTGATGCTAAAACTAACAATTGGCTTGCAGGTAATAATGAATATCTTATAACCACTGATCCTTCAACTACTGAAGCCAAAGCTTATTATTTGTATGCCAGTGGTTTAATCGGAACTAAATCAGTTACGGAAGCATTAAATTATCGCCCCGTTTTTTCTATAAAACCAGGAGCTATTTTGCAATCGGGTTTTGGCAGTAAAGAAGAACCGTATAGATTAAAAGTTAGTTAGAAAGAAGGTTAAAAATTGAAATTAAATAAAAAAGGACTTACCTTAGTCGAATTAATTATTAGTGTCGTTTTAATTGTTATCATTATGTTTTTTATGTATCGTTTACTTAGTGATATCAATGCGGCCAAACATGATAATAGTTATGCCCAAGATAATGCGCTAGTCCGGAGCGAAATAATTAAACTTATTAGTAATGATTTATTTAGTTATAATATTAATAAAATTGATGTCAGTAACAGTAGTGATCGCTTAAATTTAACGCTTACTTTATTACCTAATAGTACCGATGATGTAACTGCTAGTACAAAGACCGCCGTAATTGGTATTGAAGAAAATACTTTTTACTATACGCAAGCCGATGGTACTAATCGCAAATGGGAAATGAATAATGCAACTTTAAATAGCGATAAAGTAAATATTCAATATAATGAAGATGCTAATACTTATTCTTTATTATTATCTATTTTAGTTTATACCGATAATGATTTTAATCGGCAATGTCCTAATTGCCAAAATAATGTGGTTGATGATATTATTATTAGTCATATGGGTGAAGGAAAAATTACTAATTTAAATGGTAAAAGTTGCCTAGGAAATAATTGTTAAAACGATAGCAATTAATACTTGAAAGATGCGACCTTTTAAAAAGTATTTATAATTTAAATTAGCTTCATCAAGTAAACATTTAACTTGGAAGTGAATTGAAAGGCCACCAAAAGAAACGAAAGAAATAGCCATTATTTCTTTTATTTTGGGTAAAATATCTAAAGTTATTAAACTGTTTAAACCCTGGGTTACTTCCAAGAATCCTTTTAATATAGTTGTAAAATAAATATTTAAAGAAAAAGTCTTAGTTAAAATATTGGTTAGGACTAGAAAAAAAGTAATAGTACCTAAAATCATAATTAAAGTGGACATGCTTTTAGTAATTGATTTTCCTAAATTAAATTGAGGACTTTTAATATTAGAAAGCGTTTTCGTATTTATTTTTTTCCGAACTAAAAAATAGATAATAAAATTGGCTAAATAATGGATAATAATTAATTTTATCGCCGTTTCCTGCGAAAATAAAATATTAAAAAAACTATAAAGAAATAAAGGATTAGCAAAATAGGTAAAAAGTAAATATAAATTAGCTTCCGTTTTACTTATTTTATTTAAATTAACTAAATTAGCAATTATATAAGCATTAGACGGAGCTCCACTTAATAGCGATAAAGCGATAATAAAAGGGGTACTAGTTTTAAAAAGAGAATCAAAATTTAAATTAATTAAAATATCACTTATAATAAACATAATAAAAAGAAAAGGAAAAACTTTATTTAACCAAATATTGACGGCATCAATACTACTAGTTAGAACTAAACTATAATTTTTAAATATTAAAACAATAAATATTAAAATAAAAAGATAGGTTATTTTTAATTTCATAATGTCTCCATTTTTTGATATAATTAACTAGGTGATAAGATTGTTTACTAAAATATATGAAAAACTTAAAAAATTTATTGGTCAATATTATAAATTTTTACTTTTTTTAGTTTTCTTATTTTTAATATGTACTTGGGAATTACCATATGTTGTCTATAAACCGGGAGGTTTAGTTAATTTAAATGATCGCATTAGTATCGAAAATGAAAATATTAAAGGCAGTTTTTCGATGTGTTATGTTTCGATGATGCGAGGAACTTTGCCGGCTTTAGGTTTATCATTTATTTTTCCTAATTGGGATATTAGAGCGCGTGAAGAAGTAACGGTCGATAATGGCTCGTTAGATGATTTAATTACAATGGAAAAACTTTATTATCAATCTTCCATTGATAATGCCACCATTTTAGCTTATCAAAAAGCGGGGCAAGATATTGAAATAACCAAAACCAATTTAAATGTTATTTATATTACGGATGCGGCCAAAACCAATATTCAACTATATGATAAAATTTTAGAAGTGGAAGGCCAACAAGTCACTAGTTTAGAAGAATTAAAAGAATTAGTAAACAATTTAAAAAAAGGTGATAAAATTAAAATAAAGGTTGATCGGCAAGGTAAAATAATTGAGACCGAAAGTGAAATATATGAACTGGATGGCTCTTTAAAGGTAGGAATTTCGACGGTTTTAACCTATGAATATAAAACGGAGATTCCAATTGATGTGAAAACGAAAGCCAGTGAATCGGGTTCATCCGGCGGTTTAATGTTAACGTTAGCCATTTATAATAAATTAACTGAAGAAGATTTAACTAAGGGGCAAAAAATCGTCGGCACGGGCACCATCGATATTTTAGGTAATGTCGGGGAAATTGATGGGGTTAAATATAAGCTTTTAGGCGCCGAAAGAGAAAAGGCCCAAATATTTTTATGTCCGGTCGAAAACTATGATGAAGCTCTAAAAGTTAAAAGGGAAAATAAATTAAAGATAAAAGTGAAAGCCGTCAAGACATTTGATGAAGCCTTAACTTATTTGAAAACATTAAAATAATTAATTGTGAAGTTATATAAGTAGTAATTATATGTCCACATTTAAAAATATGTAAATGGGCAAAAATGAGTTTTCTTAATTCCCAAATGAAAATAAATTTGATATAATAAAACCCGTGATGGAGAAGTGAAACGTAGTGAAGTAGACCGGAGCTTATTAAGCCCCATGATGCAACAATACATGGAAATAAAAGATGAGTACGAAAACGAACTCATTCTTTATCGCTTGGGTGATTTTTACGAATTATTTTTTGATGATGCTCTAATTGCTTCGCGGGAACTAGAACTTACTTTAACGGGTCGGGGAGCCGGCCTAGATGAACGTGTTCCTATGTGTGGCGTTCCGCATCATGCCGTTAAAAGTTATATTGAAAAATTAGTAAATAAAGGCTATCGGGTTGCCATTGTCGAACAATTGGAAGACCCTAAAGCGACGAAAGGCATGGTTAAAAGGGGAGTTGTTGATGTTTATTCGAAAGGCACCATTGCTGACAGTGACCTTTTAAATTCTAAAGAAACTTCTTATATCTCCGGCATTTTATTTTATCAAGATGTTACGATATTAACTATTTTAGATATTTCGACGGGTTATTTAGCCGTATTAAATGTCGAACCTAATGAAGAAAAATTAATTAATGAACTAATTAATTATAATATTAAAGAAATCGTCGTTATGAGTACGACATCTTGTGAATTATTAGAAACATTAAAAGATAAATATAATATTGAAGTAACGATAAATGATACTTTACTTGAAGACAAGTATGAAAAATTATTAGAACAAACTAATGATATTCGCATTAAAAATGGCATAAAACATTTATTTTATTATCTAGATCATCGCCAATTAAAAGATTTAAGTTATGTTGATAAAATTGTTTTTTTGAATAAATGCGATTATCTGGAAATGGATATTCATACCATCCGGAATTTAGAACTTACGGAAACGATTCGCTTAAAAGAAAGAACTTATTCTTTACTTTGGTTACTCGATAAATGTAAGACAGCCATGGGGAGTCGTAAACTTAAAACTTGGCTTTTAAATCCTTTAATTGATAAAAAAAGAATTGAACAACGTTATGATAAAATTACGATTTTAAATAATGAATTTATTTTAAAAGATGAATTAAAAAATTTACTTTTTGAAGTATATGATATTGAAAGACTGGCCGGCAAGACAATAAATGGTGGTTTAAATGCCCGCGATTTAATTCAACTAAAAAAAAGTTTAGGGGTTTTACCCCGCATTAAAGAAATTACTGAACAAATTAAATTTGATTATAAAATTGATACCCATTCCGAAATCTATCAATTACTTGATAAAGCAATCATGGAAGATGCGCCAATTAGTATTCATGAAGGGGGAATGATAAAGTCCGGTTATAATCAAGAACTTGATGAAATTAAAGAAATTAGAAGTGGGGGCAAAGACTTTATTGCCCATTTTGAAGCCGAAATCAAAGAAAAAACGGGAATTAAAAATTTAAAAATTGGTTATAACAAAGTTTTTGGTTATTATATTGAAGTATCAAAGGGACAAAAAGATTTAGTTAAAGAAGAATATAAATGGGAACGAAGACAAACTTTGGCTAATTGTGAACGTTATATTTCGCCCGAATTAAAAGAAAAAGAAGCTTTAATTTTAAATGCCGAAGAAAAAATAAATACGTTAGAATATAATTTATTTTTAGAAATTAAAGAAATTATTAAAAATAAAATAATTGAAATAAGAGCAACGGCCGATGTTTTAAGTGAAATTGATTGTTTACTCGCTTTAGCTATTTGTAGTGAAGAATATAATTTAGTGCGTCCTACTTTAAATGAAGAAAAAATTGTTAAAGTAATTGATGGTCGACATCCAGTTGTCGAAATTGTCAATAAAAAAGAATATGTTCCGAATGAATGTATTTTAACCGATGGTATTGATACGCTTTTAATCACGGGACCGAATATGAGTGGGAAATCCACTTTCATGCGGCAACTGGCGATTATGAGCATTATGGCCCAAATGGGTTCTTTTGTTCCAGCCAAAGAAGCTAATTTACCGATCTTTGATAAGATATTTACTCGAATTGGAGCTAGTGATGATTTAGTCAGTGGCGAATCGACATTTATGGTGGAAATGAAAGAAGCGCGAAATGCGATTATGAATGCGACCGAAAAAAGTTTAATTTTATTTGATGAATTAGGTAGAGGAACGGCGACTTATGATGGGATGTCTCTAGCTCAAGGTATTTTAGAATATATTAGTGAAAATATTCATGCCATAACTTTATTTTCGACGCATTATCATGAACTTACTAGTCTCGATAAAAAATATAAAAATATTAAAAATGTTCATGTTTCAGCGATCGAAGAAAAAAATACCATAACTTTTTTACATAAAATTAAGGATGGAGCTATTGATAAAAGTTATGGGATTCATGTAGCCCGTTTGGCTGGCATGCCTGATGAATTATTAGATCGGGCGAGTGAAATATTGACTAGTTATGAAAAAAATGGAATAAAAAAGGATAAAAATAATAATGTCCAATTAACGATGAATTTTGAAGAAAATAAAAATAAAGAATTAAATTTAATTAAAGAAAAACTGGCCAAACTTGATTTAATGAATATTACCCCAATTGATGCTTTAAATTATTTATATGAATTAAAAGAGGAACTGAAAAAGGAAGAAAATAATTAAAAGTTATTGTTTTCTCCTTTTTTTTATAGTAAAATTATTAAAGATAGGAGCTAGCGAAAGTGAGTAAAGAAAGAATAACTAAAATTACAATAAGTTTATTACTTTTACTTTCTATAGTAATTGGGGTTTCGTATGCTTTTTTACAATCTAATTTAGAAGATGAAGAAAGTGTCGATATTTCAGTTCAAGCTAAAACTATAGATGTTTTAACGTTTAATGTTGCCGATGATTTTAAAATAGATGTTACACCTGAGACTTTTCCTGAAAATGGGGATGATATTAATCAAACATTTATAGCCACCGCTTCTTTAATTGCAAATAATAGCACTAATAAAGCTAAATATAACTATTATTTATATTTATTAATCCATGATAATACTTTGGAATATACGCAAAGTCCTGATGTTCCTGAATTATTATTAAATGTAAGTGGACCTGATGAAACCGAAGTAACTACTATAAGTAATTTGGAAAAAAAATCAGTTAAAGGCTTAAATGGTTTTGATATTACCAAAGCAAATGGCCTTTATTTAATAAATAGTAGTGATATGGAAATCACTTCTTCTTCAAGCATACTTGCTACTGATGAAACATGGACTTTTAGCATAACCTTAGTTAATTTAGATACTAATCAAGTGGCTAATTCGAGCAATAGTTTTAGTGCTAGTATTATTATGCGGAGTGAACCAATTGATGAAGAAAATATCGCGAATGTTTGTAAAGGTGATGAATTGGCCAATTGTATTAAGGATAATTATAAATTAGATAGTTCAATAATTTATCATGATGGTAAACAAGATAATCCCGAAGAAGAAAATTATACTTTAGAAGCCGGAGATTTAAGCTATCGTTATCATGGAGCCAATCCCAACAATTATGTTTGCTTTGGAAGTGAATGCTCAATTGATCCGGAAAACCCAGGGTATAAAAATTTATATCGAATAATTGGTTTATTTAAAAATGATAGTGAC
>CANROR010000040.1 GCA_947632275.1 uncultured Bacilli bacterium
AAATATAGTATATTTATATTGCACTTGAAAGAGTGTGAAAATGTTTTTCGCTTCTGGATGGCTAGCGAATAATAAATGATTCCAGGCGACAATGTTTTTCGCTTCCGGGTGGTGCGACTAATAAATGATCCCGGTCGAAAATGTTAGATAACTTCATCATTTGATGGAGTTTTCTTTTTGGTTATGGTATACTTTTCATGGAGTTGATGACAATGAAAATAAAAACAGGTTATCTATATCACATCAAAGATAAATATTTTGATGTCGTTAATGATGAAAACTTAATGCAAAATCATGAAAGAGGAAAGAAAAGACCTACATATTTTACAATTAAAGATAAAAATATTTTATGGTTTATTCCTATTAGTTCTAAGGTTGATAAATATCAAAAGATTATTGATAAAAAAGTCGAGAAGTATGGATTTTGTAATACTATAATTATTAGAAAAATCGCGGGTGAAGATGTTGCTATATTATTACAAAATGCTTTTCCAACACTAGAAAAATATATAGACCATGTTCATACTGTTGATGGAGTACCACTAAAAGTTCCAACAGATTTACAAAATGAAATTAAAAGTTTATTTCAAAATATGATAGGATTAAAAAAGAGAGGTACAAATTTATTTTTCACTGATATAGATAAGCTAAAAGAAAAAATGTTAGAAGAAATAAAGTAATATGCTAATTAATAATTTAAAATGATTTATTAGTACACAAATTAAAATAAAATAGGGAAATAAAATATGGAATATCGTGATTTAGATGATGAAAATAAAAAATTAACCGGGGAAAAAATTTTTACCACCACTTCTGATTTCTTTAATGCTTGTTTAGAATATTTAAGCAAAGTTCAAATTATTGAAAAACTCCCACATTAAAATATGGGAGTTTTTCTTTTAAAATATTTTTAAATTATGTTTGCTAAATACAATAGACTAGTCATGATTAAAGCTACAATGATAATTAAACTTATGATAATAATGTGTTTCTTTTTTTCTGAATAAATTGTCGCAATAAATTCTCTAATAAAAGCATTAATCCAAAAATAAGTTTTTGTTTTGGCCCCAATACATTCGATAGGAATATGTTGCATGTTGGCAATTATGCCGGCTCTAAAGATATGATAATTTGTAGTTGCTAAAATAATATGAGCATTTTTCTTATGCTTATTTGCTAAATTGTAAGAATATTTAATATTTTCGTAAGTATTGGTTGATTTATTTTCAATTATAATATGTTTTTCATTTATTCCTTGAAGTACTAAATAATTTTTCATGGCTTCAGCTTCCGACATTATTTCATTAGGGCCTTGGCCACCTGATGGAATAAATATTATATCTTTGCCAGTTTCTTGTTTTTGGAATTTACTAAAGGCGATGGCTTTATCAACTCTTCCTTTTAATAAATTGGTAAGAGTGCCATCTTTTTTGATCATGCAACCTAAGATTATAATAAAATCTTTATCTAGTTTTGGTTTATGTTTGGTGGCTTTAATTTGAAGAATAATGGTACTAATTAAAATACATTCGATATAGGATATTACTAAATAAACGGCAAAATTGCCAAATTCTTGAATATATAAAGCTAGGCCTTGTTCATAATGCACATCAACCCAAGTGGCTAATTGTAAGATATTATTTAAAATATAAGGCAAAAAAGTTAGCAAATAAAAGCCAATATTTAGGAGTAAACCTAAAATATTTTTAACTTTAAATCCTTCTTTTTTGATTAAAATGATATTACTTATGGTTACTAAGATAGATATAATTAATGCAATAGGGAGTAAAGTAGTAGCAAAAGAAGAACTTGATTCCAAAGTTGCTTTTATCGTATGAATTGGGCCTTCATAATTTAAAATGGTAAATAATTGATTTAGAAAAACAAAAATTAAAAAGATAATAATGCCTAAATAAGCAATGTTTTTGTATTGATAAATATTTTCTTGGAGATTTTTTTATAAGTTTTAATTAATAAATATAGTATGTAGGTAAGAATAATTAAAAAAGATATTGGTATACTAATGCTTCCCTGACAATTACCAAAATAACCATCGGTTGTAATAATGCCTAATTTATGAACATAGATGGGAATTATATCGTAAAAAGTTTCATCGGTACTTCTAACTGTTAAATAAGTTTTGCCTGGATTTAGTGCTTGCGCTTTTAAGGAAAGATTTCCGTCTTGAAATTCGGGATTAGACCATTTTATAATGTTGGGCTAATCGGTTTCAATAATTAAGTTGGCGATAGCATAAGAACTAGCAATATTATTAAATTTTACGATAGCCGTTTTACCATTTAGAACAATTATAATAATAGATATTATTGCTAGTAAAATACCTAATATTAAAACTTTTATTTTATTATTTAATTTTTTTAACATAATTTATCCTTCCTTAATTGCTAATTACATTATAGCAATAATTTTTCAGAAATTTAAATATTTTTTATTTAAAAAAAGGAAATTGGAAAAAGCAGAGCTAAATATATAAGTGAAAGGAGAAAAAGATGCAGTATTTAAAAAACATTGGGAATACCAAAATTTACTTTTATCTTTTAATGGGAATTTTTCTTCTTGATATATTGGGTGGTATTTATTTAATAAAGCAAAATGATTCTACTAAAGGGCCCGAGATTACGGATAATTTTGCCGTTCAAGAAGAAAAAGTAGAAGTTAAAAGTAATATTAAAGTTGATTTAAAGGGAGAAGTTATTAATCCGGGGGTTTATGAATTAAAAGAAGGATCAATTTTAAATGATTTAATTAATAAAGCTAATGGCCTAAAAAAGACAATTAATTCTGAGAATATTTCTTTAAGTTTTCTTTTAGAAGATGAAATGCTTATTAATTTTAGTGAGGAAAAGACTAAAACTACTTCTAATAAT
Source organism: uncultured Bacilli bacterium (assembly GCA_947632275.1). Lineage (GTDB taxonomy): Bacteria > Bacillota_I > Bacilli_A > RF39 > UBA660 > Onthocola_B. The sequence goes on from CANROR010000040.1 coordinate 2,889, forward strand.
AAAAGTAAATCAACAGTTAATTCTTCAAGCCCAAAGAAACAAATGGGAGAAACTGACCAGGTAGTTGCTCCCAAATCTAATAGTGATAATAATTATACAATATCGAGTAGTAAAAGTGATTCAAATAATGCAGTGCCATCTACGGAACCAACGTTGCCGGAAGAACCCAAAATAATAAATATTAATACGGCGACCATTGCCGAATTAATTACTTTAAATGGCATAGGGGAGGCTAAAGCCCAAGCGATTATTGCCTATCGGGAAGAATTTGGATTATTTCAAGCCATAGAAGATATCAAAAAGGTTAAAGGAATTGGCGAGGCTATTTATGCCAAAATTAAAGAATTTATTACGATTTAATAAGTATTGGTTTTTGGCTATTTTTTTGCTTTTAGTTTATGTTTTGGTATTTACCAAAGTAATTACTTATCATTCGCTTTATCCTGATAATACAACTAATATCACCGGTAAGATTACGAGTTTTAATATCAATGGTAATAAATTATCTCTAGAACTTAAGGCTCGCGAGAAATTAAAAGCTACGTATTATATTCAAAGGGAAGAAGAAAAAGAAAACTTGCAAAATAATCTTTGTATTGGTTGTAGTATTTCCTTGGAAGGAAATTTTAGTGATTTAATTAATAATACCGTTCCCAATACCTTTAATTATAAAAAGTATTTATACAATCAAAAAATATATCGAAGTTTTGCCATTAGTAAATATAAAGTAACGAAAGATAATAATTTTTGGGCTAAATTAAAAAATTACTTTTATCAAAGATGTGAAAAAAATCCCAATCGGGATTATTTAAAAATATTTATTTTGGGTGATAAAAGCTTAATTAGTAGTGAAGAATATAGTATGTTTCAAGAAAATGGTGTAGCCCATTTACTAGCTATCTCGGGCATGCATATTGGGGTATTTTTAAAAATTTTAGATTTATTATTGAAAAAGTTAAAACCCTTTAGAAAGTTAATCGTTATTACCAGTATTTTATGTTTTTATGCGTATCTTACCAATTTTGCTGCTTCCATTTTGCGCGCCGTTATTTTTTATGTTTTATTAAGTCTTAAAAAAATATTAAAGATAAAAATGAGTAATTTTAAAGTTTTGCTTTTGACGGCTTTTATTATTTTAATTTTTAATCCCTTTTTTATTTATAATATTGGTTTTTTATATTCTTTTGTTATCACTGGTGGCATTATTTTAAGTAATAAATTTATTAAGGGCTCATATTTTAAACAACTATTGCTAATTAGTATTATTTCTTTTTTATTTAGTTTACCCATTACGCTTAATTTAAATTACGAAATCAATTTAACCAGTATTTTGGCTAATTTATTATTCGTGCCTTTTATTTCCTTAATTGTTTATCCCATTTCTTTATTAACTTTTATTTTGCCTATTTTTAGTCCAATTTTTAATGTTTTGATTCTAGTTTTAAATTTCTTTAATAAAGTAACGAATGCTTTTTCTTTTTTCATTATTTTGCCAAAGATGAATTATTTTTTTATTTTTCTTTATTATGGCTTTTTAATTTTAAGTTTGCATAATAAAAAATGGGGAATAGGTATTTTATTAATTCTTATTTTGTTAAAAATACTGCCCAAATTAGATGCCAATTATTATGTGTTTTATTTAGATGTCGGGCAAGGTGATTGTTCCGTTTTAATTAGTCCTTATCAAAAAGAAGTGGTAATGATTGATACGGGAGGTAAGGTTAGTTTTGACCAAGAAGAATGGATGCAAAGTACAAAAAAATATTATTTAAGTGATAATACTTTAACTTTTTTAAAAAGTTTAGGGATTAATAAAATTGATTATTTAATTATTAGTCATGGTGATAATGATCATGCAGGGGAAGCTATTCATATTATCAATAATTTTAAAGTCAAAAATTTAATTTTAAATAATGATAGTTATAATGATATTGAACAAGAAATAATAAAAATTAAAAAACCTACGCCTAAACTAAAATTAAAATATTTTTCTTTTCATAATTTAAATAATAAAATGTATGATAATGAAAATGATAATAGTTTAGTGCTATTTACTTCAATTAATAATTTTGGTTTTCTTTATATGGGGGATGCTAGCAAGATAGTCGAAGAAGATATTCTTAATAATTATCAATTGAATGTTCATTTTTTAAAACTAGGGCACCATGGCTCGAATACGAGTAGTAGCGAAGAGTTTATTAAAAATCTAAATTTTAAATATGGCATTATTAGCAGTGGTCGTAATAATCGGTATAATCATCCATCACCTGAAACGATTGCTACTTTAAATAAATATCAGAAAAAATATTTTAATACTCAAACCAGTGGTACAGTTATGGTCAAAATTATGGCAAATGCCTATACCATAAAAGAATATAAGCCATAAGATATAATGTACATTAATTAATGTTTTAAATAGATTGAGACTAAAGCTTTAGTCTTTTTTTGCTTTAATGATTGAGCTTTAACTTTGATTTTGTTAAAATATTTATAGGAGTGTCTCATGAATATATATTTAATTGCTGCTGAATCATATCGTTTAATTACGCAAGAAATAAATAAAATTGTTAAGGATAATTCTTATATTTTAATGAATTTAAAAAAAGTTACGCTTAATGACATTATTAAAGAGGCCAGTTATTTTAATATTGGCGATAGTAAAAAAATAATTGTCGTAACTAATGCTTATCTTTTTGGGAGTACTAAAGTAAATGAAAAAGATAGTGAGCTTTTAATTAATTATTTAAATAATCCTTGTCCAACCACCGATATTATTTTTACGACCCAAGAAGGAATAGATTTACGCAAGAAGGCAACCAAAATAGTAAAAGAAAAATATCATTTATTAAATGTCTTACCTAAAACCTGGCGGGAAAAAGAGGATGAAATCAAAAAATATGTTCAAGAAAATAAATTTACAATTGATTTGGAATCAATAAATTATATTATTAGTAATACTTCTTCTTTAGATGAAATATATAATGAATTAGATAAAATATTTTTGTTTTACAATAAACCATCTTTAATTAAAATTAATGATGTGAAAAATATTGTAGGCTCAATTATTGATAATAATAATTTTCACTTTGTTAGCGCGGTTATTGATAAAGATTTGAAAAAAGCACTTAAACTTTTACAAAATTTAAAAGTATATAAAGTAGAGCCTTTAACCTTAATCGTTTTATTAGCCCGGGAATACCGCAATATGTTTTATTTAAGAAAATATCAAAGTCAAAATTTAACGAGTTGGGAAATTGGCAAAAGGATGAATTTACAAGAATGGCAAGTAAATAAATTGTATGCTAATAGCCTAAAATATTCGGAAAAAGAAATATTAGAGACAATCCATAATTTAGCCGATTTAGATATTGGTATTAAAACGGGCAGATTAGATAAAGATGTGGCTTTGATGACTTTTTTAATAAAAGTATGTGCGTAAGATAAGTTATTTTTAGAAGAACTTCTTGCTAAAAGTTAAAGTTTATAATATAATAAGGGCAGTTTTGAAAGAAGGAAAAGATATGAAAAAAAATGTACATGAAATTGAAATCAAACTTGATAAAGAATGGACTGAATGTTTAGATAAAACATTTAAGAAAAAAGTAAAAGATGCGAAAGTTGATGGCTTTCGGAAAGGTAGTGTTCCTAAAGATATTTATTTAAAAAACTTTGGGATTGAATCTTTATATCCTGATGCGGCCAATGATGCTATTCAAATTGCTTATAAGAAAATTTTAGATGAACAAAAAATTGTGCCAGTTATTGAACCGACGGTTGATATCACGGGTATTAGTGATAGTAATATCATTTTAAAATTTACTTTTATTACGCATCCGGAAGTTACTTTAGGTGATTATAAAAATTTAGGAATTAAAAAAGATAAAATTACCATCACTGATAAAGAAATTAATGAAGAAATTGAACATTTACAAAATCATATGGCCGATGTTGTCGTTAAAGAAAATGGCGTGGTTGCCGAAGGCGATACGGCAATAATTAATTTTAAAGGATATGTGGATGGCAAAGAACTTGAAGGTGGTTCTGGCGAAAACTTCCCACTTGAAATTGGTTCTCATTCTTTTATCCCGGGTTTTGAAGAAGGCCTAATTGGTTTAAAAGCCGGAGCGAAAAAGACTTTGAATTTGAAATTCCCAGAAAATTATGTAGCGGATTTAAAAAATAAAGATGTGAAATTTGAAGTTGAAGTCATGGAAGTTAAAACGCGTTCTTTACCCGAAATAAATGAAGATTTCTTCGCAGATTTAGGTTTTGAAGATGTTAAAACTTTAGCCGATCTAAAGAAAAAAATTAAAGAAGATTTAACCCATGAAAAAGAACATGTTGCCGATGATAAATTTTTAGAAGATTGTTTAGAAAAAGCCGCTAGTAATATGAAAGTTGATATTAATGAAGAAATAGTAGATGAAGAAGTTCATCGGATGATTGATGATTATGCTAATCAACTGGCCCATCAAGGTTTAGATATTAATAAATATTACGAAATCACAGGAACAACCCATGAAGATTTACATAAACAAATGATGCCGGAAGCCGAAAAGAGAGTTAAATATCGGTATTTAATTGAAGCTATTGCCGATGCGGAAAAAATTGATTTCCCCGAAAAAGAAGTTGATAAAAGAGCGCAAGAAATGGCCGATATGTATGGTATAACGGTTGATGAATTATTAAAAGCCTATGGTTCTAAAGATATTGTTAAATATGATTTAAAAATGCGGAAGGCTATGGAAATTTTAACTGATAGCAATAAATAAAGATTGAGATTATTTCTCAATTTTTTTAATTAATGTCAAATTAGTAGTTTTAGATTGAATTTTTAAAGTATTTTTGCTAATCTTAAAATAGAGAGGTGAAATAAAAATGCAAATGTCAGAACAAGTAAAAAAGACAATTAAAGTCGTGGTTATATGTGTTGTTATTTTTATTTTATTATTATTAGTTTATCACTTTTTTATTAATAGAGTTGGTCAAGTTAAACCCCAAAAAGAAAAGCCTCTTAATTATGCGGTAGAAGTTGTAAATGATAACTATCAAAATCCAGAATATTGTTCGGGGAATTATTTTATTATTGAAAATAATGAAAATAATAATTTAAAAACTTTAATTTTAAATGATGATTTAAATATTATTGAAAGTCTTAACGTACCTAAAAGTGCCGTTTATTGTTTATATGACGATTATTATTTAATTAAAAATAATGAAACTTATACTTTAAAAAGACGAGGAAGTATTATTGCATCTAATATTGATTTTAGTTATGATTTAAATGAAATATATCATGAAAGCTCTAGTTCTAATGCTTTATATATTTCGAAATCTTATTTGGATGCCGTGGTGAATAATAAAAATCATTTTATGGTTTCTAATAAAGTAGCTTATGCCAGTAATATTTTAATAAATATGGAAACGGGTAAGACTATTGATGATAAACTAACGGCCGCTTATAAAGTAAATATCTTAAATGGCGAAGATACTAAATATTTATATTTGGAAGGTTTGACGAGTTATCTTTATAATATTAATAATGGTCAAAAATATTTAGAAAATAAAAACATTATTTTTGCGAAGAATGAAAATAATGAAGTTACGAATAATTCCCAAAATAATGTGGTTTTTAAAGATGAGGTTGGCATTGGTGTTGCCGATTTTAAAGGAAATATTATTATTAAACCAGATGCGCAAAATATTCAATTGGAATCAAGCAATAGTAATTATTTTGCCGTGAATCGCAATGGTAAATATGGTTTAGTAAATGCTTTTGGAAATACGGTTTGGGATTTTACTTATGATAATATTATTGTTTTAGATGAATTTATCTTAGCGATTACTAATAAAAATCTTAATATTTTTGATACCCAATTAAAGCAAATAAATGAAAAAGAATATTTGGTTAAAGATACGCAAATAAATGTTATTAAATATGCTAAATTCTATCAAATTCAAAGTGTTATCAATAATACGGAACAAGAATTAATAATAACAAAAGATGGTCAATTAAATACCATCACGGGACTTCGGCCGATTCTTTATGGTGAATATTTCTATGATAAAGATTGTTATTTGATAAATGATGCCGGTAAAGCTTATATTTATGTCGATGATAATACTAAATTTGTAATTAATTTAGGTTTAAAAAATAATGTCGATAATGCCATTATGTTAAATAATAATCGTTTATACACGGATTTTATGAATGATAATAAAATTCAATATGGTTATTATCGGATTAATTCGGGAACGGCTTTAGGTTCTTACTTAAAAGATAAAGTAGATGTAACGATAGATGTTATTAAATATCATGATTTAGTTTTTAGTCGGGAAAACGAAAAGATAAGTGTTTATTATAATAATACATTAAAAGATGAGATTGAAGCTCAAAAAATTAGCCATTTAAACGATGATTATTATGCTCTTACAACTTCGGAAAAAGTAAGTATGGTAAAAATAATTCAAAAAAAATAGGTTTATCCTATTTTTTAGCTTAATGCGACATCTAAAATCATCATAATCGAAAAGCCAATCATCGTAAATAATGCCATTAAATCTTTTTTCTTATTAGTTTGACTCTCGGGAATTAATTCTTGGACGACAACATAAATCATTGCTCCTGCGGCAAAAGCTAATAAAAATGGTAAAAGCACGCGAATTTTAATAACTAAAAGAGCACCTAAGACTCCTGCGACGGGTTCAACCAGACCACTTAATTGACCATAGAAAAAGGCCTTTTTTTTCGAATAACCTTCGCGGAGAAGCGGAACGGCTACGGCTGTACCTTCAGGAAAATTTTGTAAACCAATACCTAAGGCTAACATGGCCGAAGAACTAAGGGTTGCCCCATCTATGCCATAGGCTAGGGAACCAAAAGCGACCCCAACCGCGAGACCTTCAGGAATATTGTGAAGGGTAATGGAGAAGATGAGCATTAAACTCCGTTTAAGAGAATTTTTATTTTCATTTTTAATTAATTTATCGAATAATTTATCACCTAGAAAAAGTAAAACGCCGCCAGTGAAAAAGCCAACAAAAGCAACTAACCAGGCGGTCATTTTTAAACTTTGAGCCATATCAATCGCAGGCGATAAAAGCGACCAAAAGGAAGCGGCAATCATCACCCCGGCGGCAAAGCCGAGCATCGCATCCATAATATTTTTATTAATTTTTTTAAAAGCAAAAACAACGGCCGCACCTAAAGCGGTGATACTCCAGGTAAAGATTGTGGCAATTAAGGCTTGGATAGGATAATTAAGAGTTGAAAAATAAGTAAACATGTGTTACCTCCATTCAAAGTATTTTATGTAGAATATGGTTTTTGAAATAGTATGATAGCCTAAATAGGGAATGTCAATAGTTTTGGAAAATGTCTCAAAAAAATGAAAACATAAGCGGGAAAATTTATTCCAATTTTCCTTCTTGACA
>CANROR010000041.1 GCA_947632275.1 uncultured Bacilli bacterium
AACGGCATTACAACCGCCACCACCGACACCAACGACTTTAATTTTAGCTACTTGATCCATTTGTAATTCATCCATTATTATCTCTCCTTAATTATCAAAAAAATATCCAAATAATTTTCCTAAAAGGGAATTATCATTAATATTTATTTTTCTATAACCACTTAATTCTTCTTGTTCTTCTAACGAAAAAATTGAAAAATCTTTATTTCTTAATTTTAACCGACTATTATAATACTTAATTAAGCCCACGGCCGTCGTAAATTTACCATCGCGAGCACCTATTTCCGTATTTTCAAAAACATAAGCATTTTTATACAGATGTTCGACAAAATACTTAAATTCGCCAAGTTCGGTTATTCCTCCTACAATCATTATATAACTAATTTCCTTTTTTGTTAAGAGATTTATTTGTTTTTTTATTAAATCCAAAATTTCTTCTAACCTACTCATAACAACTTCACTCGCATCATATTGATTGATTTTAATTTTTTCGCCATTGATATTCGTAAGAATTGTTGATTCAATAACCTTCGCTTGATTTTTATCGGCCAAAGCCATTTTTTCTTTAATAAAAATGGCATCGTTCTTTTTTATTTTATAAATGTAACATAAATCTTTATCAATATTTTCGCCCCCGATATCAATAACTTCACAACCAGTCATAATACCTTTATTAAAAATTGCTACTTCCGTTTTGGCATGGCCAATATTAACTACGGCTCCCACTTTATCCACGGGAATTCGATCTTTAAATTGATAAAAATCTCCTAAAGCATTAAGGGCAATATCAATTACTTTCACCCCAATTTTTTCTAAAGTTTTTACAATTCCCATGACATTATTGTGCGGTACCGTTATAGTCACCGCTTTTGCCGCCATCTTAGAAGCTTTCAAACCTAAAGGATTTAAAGTAACATCACTATCATTTAAACGAAAGCGACTTGGTAAAATACTGACAACTTCTTGCCCTTCGGGAATCTTTTTGTGAATACAAGTTTGCAAGCAAGCCATAATATCATTCCCAGTTATCGCTTCCTCGGGATTTAAACTGATAGAGCCTTCCATTAAATAAAATTCGGCCCCATTCGCCGGCACATTAACAATAACTTTATTCGGGCGAAGGCCTAAATTTTCTTCAGCTCGATCAAAAAGCTCTTTTATACTAATCGTTGCACTTTCTAAATTTACGACAAAACCATTTTTAATTCCTTGAGCTGGAGTATCTAGACATGCCAAAATATTAAGCTTACCGCGGTATATTTCACCAACGACTAACTTAATCGAACTACTACCAATATCTAAACTAGCAATAATCTTTCGCATATCTTACTCCTTATCTTCTTTCTAATTATATCGAAAAACCATTTATACTTCAAGCAAAATATGACAAAATTCATTGACAAAAAATTGATTTTTTACTAAAATAATCATAAAATTATTTAGGTGATGACAAATGAATATAACACAAATATATGAATTTATTAATGAACTAATGTTAAACCAAAATAATACCAACGATGAAGTATTAAAAAATTTAACAAATGAAGTTGATTATTTAGAAACTATTTTTCCATTAATAGAACTTATTAATAAACATAATAATGAATCATTAGAAACATTAAAAGCTCTATTAATTGAAAAAAGTGGCATTAAACAGGCAATTAAAGATATTGTTCATAAAACGGCTTTAACGCCTGGTTTAGTTATTAATTTTGGAACTTTAAAAACCCGCGAAGTTTTTTCCTGTGGCTTAAAACAAGAATTTGAAGTTTTAAATAATAAAAAAGTTTTTAATCCTCAAGAGATGAAAACTAATACCATTTTTGATTTAGCCTCAACTTCCAAAATTTTTACTTGCTTAGCTATTTTAAAACTCGTAGAAGATGGTTTGCTAAATTTAGATGATCCCGTAATTAAATATGCACCTAGTTTTACGAATTTAGGTAATGTTACGATCAATGATTTATTAAAATTTAAAACGCCTATTCGGACAAAAGTTAGAGTGGATACGGCCAAATCTAAAGAAGAAGCCGAACGCATTTTATTTTCGACTTATCAAGTTTTAGAAGAAGATGCTCCATATAATGCCTATACCGATATTGGGGCCATGATTCTCCGTTACGTCGTGGAAAATGTAAGTCAAATGCCTTTTTCGGCTTTTATCGAAGAAACTATTTTAAAACCTTTAGGCATGCATAGTACTTACTTAAATGTGCCAATAGAACAATTAGAAATGGTAGCTAGTGAAAATTTCTCAACTACTATTGATAATTTAGGTAATCCTACTGTAACAAGCGATAATATCCCGGGCACACCGCACGATAGTAAAACGCAAGCCATGGGACATCACGATGGCATTGCCCCTGGTCATGCCGGTTATTTTTCCAATGCTTCCGACATGATAACGCTTGCTAATGCTTTATGTGATAATACTCTTTTAAGTAAAAAAACGATTATGACGATTAGTGAAAATGAAGTAGGAAAAAAATTAGATAATGACGATTATTCTTGGTACTATGGTTCTTTAGTTTATAGTAAACAACCTACTTTAAATAAATATTCAGTTTATCCCAAAATGAGTGGTCGAACCTTTATGTCGCCAGGATATTCTGGTACTTGCCTATATGTTGATCCCTTAAATAAAATTACCCTTTTCCTTGGCGCTAATCGCTTACATGATCGCATTTATAAAATTCATCCTAGTCAACAAGAAAAGATCATGATTGAAGAAGAAACTCAAAGACCAATTTTTATTCTACCTAATGAAACTAAACAAATTGTATCCATCAATTTTACTTTAGAAAGAGAAAAAATTATTCAAAAAGCTTTAGATTTATCTTTACAAATAAAATTATTAGAAACTATTTATAATCATTTAGATAAAAATAAAGAGATGTCACTTACTTTAACAAAGTGACATCTTTTTTATAATTTTAAATATGATTGTAACATTTCTTTTTTCGCTTCATAAATGGCAATATCTTGATTTTGATAAGTAAAAATAACTTTATCGGTAATTTGCCATTTATTTTCTATTTTATGGCCATTATCAATTATCTTATATTCTTCATCATTTAATTCAATAATGGGATAATCCAAAAATTCTTTAACGTTTAATAACTTATATTGCCCTTTTTCGACATTTTCTAAAGTGAAAGCATTTTCAATATTAAATTTACCTTGTTTAGTTCTAACTAAACTTTGCATTGTACCATAAGTATTTAAATTGGTACAAATATCTTGAATTAAAGACCGAATATAAGTTCCTTTCGATACTTTTACTTTAAATTTAATTATATCATCATGAAAATCCAACAATTCTAAGGCATAAATCTGTACTTCTCTTTGAGGTAAATCCACCTTTTGCTTTTGATGGGCATAAGCATATAATCTTTTACCCTGGATTTTAACGGCCGAATAAAGCGGTACCGTTTGCCTGTACCTTTTGGGAAATTCTTTAAATACTTTGGCAATTTGGTCTTTAGTTACTTGAAACTCTTTTTGTTCTATTACTTCACCTGTGATATCTAAAGTATCTGTTTTAAGACCAAGCTTTATTTCAGCCACATATTCTTTATCGATAGACGTAAGTAAATTACCTAATTTCGTGTATTTACCAACTAAACAAACTAAAACGCCTTCGGCAATGGGATCTAAAGTTCCTGTATGCCCAATTTTTTTAGTATTTAAAAGCTTATTTAGCTTATTAACTACATCCCGACTTGTCCAATTAATCGGTTTATTAATTACAATTAAACCATTCATTTTAAGTCTTCAATTATTTTTTCTATTTTTTCGCCATAAGCGATAGATTTATCATAAATAAATTTTAATTCCGGCGTATGGCGAATATCCACTCGTTCGGAAAGTTTGCCGCGAATAAAATGACTCGCTTCATTTACTTCTTTTTCTAAAGTTTCAATTGGTAAATCACTTAAAGCCGTGAAATAAATTTTGGCATAACTTAAATCGCGAGCTAAATCGCAACCGGTTATTGTAACGGTCTTAAGTAAATCATCGCGGGCTTCATTAGCTAAGATATCAGAGATACTTCTTTCGATTTCTGAAGCAATCCGGGGAATTTTATAACTACTCATTTTACTTCCACCATTTCGTAGATTTCTAAGGTATCGCCTTCTTTAATATCATTAAAGTTTTCTAAAGTAAGGCCACATTCAAAACCTTTTTTAACTTCTTTAACACTATCTTTTTCTCTTTGTAAGGTTGCAATTTTATCATCGCTCGCGATAACTATACCATCGCGAATAACCCGAACACTGGCCCCTACTTTAACTAAACCATCGGCCACATAAGAACCGGCAATGTTACCAACTTTCGAAAATTTAAAGATTTTCCGAATTTCGACATTCCCAATGATTTTTTCTTCATATTCGGGATCCAGTAAACCATTAATGGCATTTTCCATATCTTCGACTAATTTATAGATAATCGTATAAAGTCTGATATCGACATTATATTCTTTGGCAATTTCTTTGGTTGAATTAGGCGCTACGACATTAAAGCCAATAACAATCGCATTTGAAGCATTGGCTAAAATAACATCGCTTTCCGTAATACTGCCGATGCCGCTGCGAATAACTTTAACTTGGGCATCTTTAACTTTTATCTTTTCTAAAGAATTTTTAATAGCTTCCTCACTACCGCGCACATCACATTTTAAAACGACATTTATTTCTTTATTTCCGTTTTCCACTGAAGCAAATAAATCATCTAAACTAATACTTGGTTTAACTTGCGCATTATTTTTTAACAAATCTTTTCTTTTGGCGGCGACTTCTTTCGCTTCGGCTTCCGTTTCAAAAGCCATGAATTTATCACCGGCACTCGGATTTTCAGTAAGACCCGTGATTTCAATTGGCATAGATGGTCCGGCTTCGACAATCGCTTCGCCTAAATCATTTTTCATAGTCCGGACCTTAGCATAAGAAGAACCAACGACAATAGGGTCGCCAATTCTAAGGGTACCATTTTGAATTAAAAAGGAAGCAATACCCCCGACATTTTTATCTAACCGGGATTCAATAACGGCGCCAACGGCATACCGATTCGGATTAGCTTTTAATTCATGAATTTCGGCAATCGTTAAAATAGTTTCTAATAAAAGCGGAATGCCTTCGCCGGTTTTCGCCGAAATATTGATAAATGGATATTCGCCACCCCAAGCTTCAGGGGTAATGCCGGCTTCGGCCATTTCGGTCAAAACGCGATCTACATTAGCATCAGGTTTATCAATTTTATTAACGGCCACAATAATAGGAACCTTGGCACTTAAAGCATGGTCAATAGCTTCTTTTGTTTGCGGTTTAACCCCATCATCGGCAGCCACAATAATAATAACGATATCGGTAACACTAGCCCCTCTGGCCCGCATTTCGGTAAATGCCGCATGACCTGGCGTATCAATAAAAGTTATTTTATTACCTTCATAATTAATTTGATAAGCGCCAATATGTTGGGTAATACCCCCGAATTCTTTATCGACCACGTGACTTGATCTAATATAATCTAAAAGCGTTGTTTTACCATGGTCAACATGACCCATAATAGTCACAATTGGTGGTCTTTTAACTAAATCTTCTTCTTTATCAATTATTTCAAATTCTTCAAAATTAGCCACATCTTGGGTTTCTTCTTTTTTCAAATTTTTGCCATAATCAATGGCTAAAATTTCGGCCGTTTCAAAATCAATTGGTTGATTAACATTAAGCATCGTCCCCATTTTGATAAGTTTGGCTACTAAATCCACGGCATTAACATTTAAAGCATTAGCAAGTTCGCCAACTGTCATATCATTTTTATAAACAACAATATTTTCATCAACTTCATTTTTCATCAATTTATTTTTATGCTTATACATTTGTTTTTTCATTTGATCGTATTCATGATTTTGATTACTTAAAGTATCTTTTTTCTTTAATTTTTCGCGTTTTACGCCCGTTTTCATTTCTTTATTGACACTATTACTCGTCATAATTTCATCAACGGCTTCATCAATAGTATCGGCCTCATCATAAGTAATTTCCGAATCACTACTTATTAAATTAATCGTATTATCAAGCATAATAATATCATCATCTGTTAATTCATCATTGGCACTTTTTACATTAATATTTAAATCATTACATTTTTTTAAGATTTCGGCAACGGATAAATTAACATCATTGGCATAGTCTTTAACTGTCATTTTTTCCCCATCCTTTCGTTATTTATTTTATTTTTAATTTTAATTCTTCATATATTTCGGGTGGAACCATTACTTCTAAAACTCTATCTAATATTTTATTTGCTTCCGCCTTTTTTATGACTTCTAAATCTTTTTTTAAGTAAGCACCCCGACCATTCGTTTTTCCTTTTTCATCATCAATTAAAACTTGACCATCGGGAGTTCTTACAATTCTGATTAAATCTTTTTTTTCACATTTTTCATGCGTAACAACACATGAACGCATGGGAATTTTCTTTACTTTCATAAATATCCCTCGTTATTGATTGCCAACTTTATTTATTTCTTCCATTGTTTTAATTTCTAAATGATATTTTGTTAATTTAGAAGCTAATTTAATATTGCTTCCTTTTTTCCCAATGGCCAAACTTAAATTAGCTTCATTAACAATAACTAAAGCTTCTTTCTTTTCGGGATCAGGAATACTTACGATAACATCTTTCGCCGGACTCATCGCATTTTTAATAAATTCGGCCGGATCTTCACTATATAAAACTAAATCGACTCTTTCTCCACTTAGTTCTTTTAAGACGCCAGCAATCCGACTACCTTTTTCGCCAATACAAGAACCAATTGGATCAATATTCGGATTCGTCGAATAAACGGCAACTTTACTCCGAACACCTGGTTCTCTTACTACTTGTTGTAAGATGATAGTGCCATTAGCCACTTCGGGAATTTCATGTTCAAATAATCTTTTAACAAAACCATAATGTTTTCTGGATAAAAGAATAACTGGACCCTTGGTATTACTTTCAATTTTGGTAATATAAACTTTGATATTAGCTCCCATTTCAATTTTTTCACCCGGAATAATTTCCGATTTCGGTAAAATTCCGCGCGTTCTTCCTAAATCAATATAGTAATTTCTTAAATCTTCCAAAGCAACCATACCAACCATAAGTTCATATTCCATACCTTGGAATTCTTCCATGATACTATTTTTTTCGGCTTCTCTTATTTTTTGCATAACTACTTGTTTCGCGGTTCCGGCGGCTACCCGACCAAAATCTTTAGGCGTAACTTCTTTTTCAATCGTTTCGCCCACTTTAATCTTCGGACTAATTTTTTGAGCATCTTCTAATAATATTTGGGCATCCCGATTAATTTTAGGTTCAACCTTAACCACATTTCCTTCTTCATCCGTTGTTTCACTGCCATCATCATATTCATCCACGACAACTTGATAAGAATAAACTTTAACATCACCCGTTTCGCGATTAATATCAACTCGAACATTAGTCTTTGAATCAAAATTTTTCTTATAAGCGGTAGCTAAAGCGAGTTGCAAAGCTTCAAAAATAACATCTTCACTAATATGTTTTTCTTCGACAATAACTTTTACTGCCTTAATTAATTCTTTACTATTCATAATCTAACCTCTTTCCTTACTAACAACATCTAAAATATAATTTTCTTCAGGGATATCCATCTTATCCACGATTTCATTTACAACTTTGGTTGCCTCAACAATGGTATCTAAATCAATACCCCCGATTTTATCTAAAGTAACTGTTAAAAATTTATATTTATTTTCTTCTTTAAAAGTTACTTCATCCACAATTATTTCTTGGCTTTTTAAAGCATCTTGTAATTGCTTCTTTAATTCCTCTAATAACTTTTCCATCTCCACCTCACATTAATAATAAAAGTGGGATTTTTAAGCCCACTTTCTTTAAGTCGTATGTATTATAACATATATATTACTAAAAAAACAATATTTTTCCCATTTTCTTCCTAATTAAGTTGCAATTTAAAAGGATTTTCTTTACTACCATTACCTGAGACTAATTTAACATCTGGCTTTAGATACAAAACAGGTCTTATTGCATTACGCCCCCAACCACCATCATAGGAGCCATACACCAAATTATAATAAACCGCTCCAGAATATGCTATAAAATATGCATAAATGAATGAATTTGGTGAATTTGTGTTTCTTGTCAATAACCATTCTGACAATCCCATATATAACCAATTTTTATTTTTCACTAAATGATAATAACCAATGCTTTGTTCGTTCCATGCACTTGAACTGGCAGCATATGCATAATCACTAGCATATAATAAACCTACAAACCCATCATATTGCAAGTCCTCTAACTTACAAATAGAATTATTTGGGCAATTATCTCCAACATTTAATTTATTATTTCCAATCTCTGACTCATAAATCTGTTTAGTTTTAGAATCTTGAATATTTGCTTGCGTATTACCTCCTGTATACCATATATGATGTTGGATCATATTTTGCCATAAATTTGGATTATCTATAGTCGTTACTCCTTTTCCTAAATAAGTATTTAAAAAATAATTATTCAAATTTACTTTATTTAAATTACTTTCTTTCCAATTATTATTGTTTGTATCATTATTCCAAAAATAACTTCCAATTTTAGTATAATAATCATTATTTCCAAGATAATCACTATTTCCATTGGAAACATTTCCAACACGTACATAGGAACCATTACCAACTCCACCAAGCTCAGTCTCTGTTGCATAATCAGCTTTAATTATTTTTACTTCATAATTATCTTCTTCATTTTTAAAAAAGCCTATTATTCTGTATAAATTCGCATAATCTGGATCACTTGGATTATTAGAACAATCTCCACCAAAGCAAACATAATTATTAACTTCATCATTGCCACCACTATATCGATAGCTTAAATCGTTAGCTTCTAGATTTGCATTTGCCATACCCTCATAATCAGGTAGACCATCATGATAAATTATAGAACCATCCTTTTTATAATTTTTGATGAAACACTTAGCCATATTCTGATTGCGACATAAACTTCCTAAAGCATCATAATCAAAATAAACATAACAACGATCGGCTTTGTTCCCTATTACGAATATACTGCCATTTTCATATTTTATTTTGCTACCATTTAGACATTTACTTAACTTAGAATTTAAAACATAGCCTATTTGGGGAAATTCATCCTCTTTATTATATTTTCCGGTTCCTGCTTGTTCTTCAATCATAATACTTAGAAAGTTATTCTTTTTAGCATTTTGATTTTTTAAAATCGGTTCTTCTTTTTTAGAATAGATTAAAATCAAACTTAAAATAATTATCAGAATTATTATGGTACTTAATATTATTTTTCTTTTCATGGGCTAAATCCTACTTTCACCCATAATTATAATCGAGTAGAAGCACAGGTTACCCCATGCAACCCTCACAAATCCGTACGTGCAGCTTTCCCGCATACGGCTTTTCATAATCATAGGGTTTCTTTTATTTATCAAACTGCAAAAAGTATTTATACTTTTTCGAGTTCCTTATTTTTCCAATATAATTATATATATATATATATATTGTCAAGGAATTTCAGTTACTCTTTAAGCATAAATATTTACTTTTATTTTAGGTTTTGGTAGGTTGAATATCTTTAACATTTCATTAAAACCATTACTTGTATAACTCTTTCTTTGGCTTCTTCTATTTAGCCATTTAAATAACATTGCTTGAACTTCATGATAATATACTTCGAGCATTTTACTATTATCTGTTATTCCGTAATAGTTATAATGTCCTATTAATTTTCTTCTTAAGGTTGCAAATATATCTATTAGTTCTTCTTTCCTACTTGTTAATTTTTAATTTATTTTCATCAATTTTTCGCGATTTTGAAAAAATTAAATTAGCTAAGATGAAAAAATAATTTTGAAAATTGTTTAATATTTATTTTCACCTAAATTTTGAGTAAACTTTTGGAAATAGGCAATGGTATGATAGGCTTAGATTTGCCAGTTGGCTTAAATGCTAACTGGCTCAAGCCATTAAATTCATACTATTGGGTTCCTATTTCCAAAAGGAAATTAAAATTTAGTGAAAGTAATTCTAAAATATTAGTTATTATAATTTTTAAATATTGTATTTCTATGTTTTTTTTAGACTATTTTAATTTTTAAATCGTTGGTTATAATATCATTAAAATTAACACCTACTTTCTTTTAACCAAAATTTCATACTTTTTAACTTTTGTTTTAGTTTCTTTCTTGATGTTTTCCTCTTCACTCGAAATCTTGTTCCGTCGGCACT
>CANROR010000042.1 GCA_947632275.1 uncultured Bacilli bacterium
TAAAAAAAATATTGTAAATTTGCTAACATTTCTTTTTGCTATAAGTTGGGGCCAAATTGTTTTTAGCTCTAACATTGAAACATATATATATGCACAAGTATTTCTAATATTGTTGTGGTTATTTGTGGCCTATAAAATGGATAAAAAATTAAATTATTACGATTATATTATTTTAGTATTATTAGGAATCGGGGCTTTGGCAATTACCATTACTAATTTTGTTCAATATTTGATTGTCTTATTCATGGTGGTATTTTGTAATAAAAAAGAGTCTAAAAGATTCTTAAATTGTTTAATTATTTTAGCTATTGTTTTAGCAATGTCGGTAACATTAGCTACTGTCCAAAATATGATATGGCCAACGGCCCCAAATTTTTTCACCAAGAATATTATAGATTTTTTTCATGGTAATAGTGAAGAAAAATTATATTTAAATTTTAGTTTAAATTTATCAAAAATAAAAAATGTTTTATTAATAGCATTTTGTTATTCCTTTAATATATATTCTTTAGTAAAACCGGGTAGTGGTATGTATTTAACTTTTAAATCATCAATGCTTTTCAATATTATAGCCTTAATTATAACTTTTGGTTTTATTGCAATTAATCTTACTTTTATGTATAAAACTCGGAAAGAAATTGCTAAACATAAATTATATTATGGAATGCTTTTAGCACTTGTCTTTAATTTAGGATTTCACTTATTTTATGGAAATGATATAGCCTATATTTATGTTTGTCATTTTAATTTTTTAGTATTTTTTATTATCGGTTATGTCTTAAACTATTTTATTAAAAAGGAAAATAAAATTATTAATTATTTAATTGCTTTAATTGGTGGTCTTTTGGCTATTAGAGGTATTTATCTAATGGCCTCATTGTTATTCCCAGTTTATAATCCTATTGAATATTTTAGAATTATGCCAATTTTTGTTATACTGGTGGCAATATGTATTTTACTTTTTGTAATTATAAAAAATAAAAAATTAATAATTTTAATTTATCCAGTAATTATTCTTATTTCTTTTGGAGCTTGGAAATTAATTAATAAGCCTACGGTTTGTGTTGATAATTGTTCATTAATGGAAATTTATGAGGAAAAATTAAATTTATACGAAAAACAATTAAAAGAAATGCGTAACAATTTTATGGTAAAAAATTATGTGGAAAAAGATGATTATGAGAAAATTTATTTCTTTGGTATGGCTAATCGGCCAAAAATATTATATAAAGATGGCAAATTAATTAATGTTAAAACTAAAGATATAATGTATAGTTTTGATTATGATAAAGAACTAATAGTTCCAAATGAATATACTGTTATTTTAGCTAACAATGGTAAAGAAATTCAAATTTATGAAAATGAAAAAGGTATATATATAAAAGACACTGATGAAATTAAAACAATTTTTGAATCGAAAGAAGAATTAAATTTACCAAAATTTGAAAATAAAACTTATTCAGAAATATTGAAAGTTTTGCATCAAGAAGTTTTATATAATATTGATGGTGAAATTCCTAAGCCAAATATTATAGCTTATGATTCTGCACGGTATCGTGATGCGATGATGGGCCTTAAAGTTTTAGAAGAAACTAAAAATATTAGTCTTTTAATTCCTTGGGTTGAATCATTAAATAATATATATGATTATGCTAAGGGAAAAAATATTGAAGAAATAGATAATTTAGGAGAATTATTGTATATAATCGGTACTACCAATGTAGAAAAAAAGAATTTAGTAAATGAAATAGTTAAGGAAATAAATAAAATAAAGGTTAATAATCAAATTACTGGTATTATCGATGGTGTAAGTCAAACTTACTATCCAACTTCTTTAGCAATTTATGGTTCAAAGAAAATGGGAATAAATCTAAATTTAATTCAACCAATGATTGATGATTATTATGCTAATTTAACATGGTATCATGAAACTTTAATTCCATCAGCTAGTTCAATCGATAGCAATTTATATCCTTATTTAAATTGGGCTTATTATCATTATAAAAGTTATGGTTCATTATATATGTTAGATGAATTGTATCCATTAACATATGAGGCAGCTAATGTAAATAGTGATAAAAAATTAGAAAATGAATGTTTTATTTCGGAATTTTATTGTGAAAAAAATATTTATGTTTCTCATATGTGGCATGCATCAGAAATGTTTTTATTCTTAATTAATTATGGAAATTGAAATAAAAATTAAGATAAAAAATATTAAAAAAAGAGTAGGAGTAATTTATGAAGAAAATTAAGGTAATGAGTATCTTTGGCACAAGACCAGAAGCTATTAAAATGGCACCTCTGGTTAAAGAATTAGAAAAAAGAGAGGAAATCGAAAGTATTGTTTGTGTTACGGCCCAACATCGAGAAATGTTAGATCAAGTTTTAGAAACTTTTAAAATAAAACCAGATTATGACTTAGATATTATGAAAAGTGGGCAAACCTTAAGTGATATTACAACGAGAGTATTAAAAGGTTTAGAAGATGTAATAGCAGAATGCAAACCCGATATTGTATTAGTTCATGGCGATACGACAACTACTTTTGCTGGTGCTTTAGCCGCTTTTTATCAACAAGTAGCAATTGGTCATGTGGAAGCCGGACTTAGAACTAATGATAAATATAGTCCTTATCCCGAAGAAATGAATCGCCAAATGGTTGATTGTATGACCGATATTTATTTTGCCCCTACTAATTTAAGTAAAGAAAATTTATTAAAAGAAAATATCGAAGAAAGTAAAATATATGTCACTGGTAATACCGTAATAGATGCCATGAGTACAACTATCTCCGATAGTTATATGCATAAAGAATTAGAATGGATAAAAGATAGTGATAGAATGATTCTTTTAACGGCTCATCGTCGAGAAAATTTAGGTGAACCTATGCGGAGAATATTTAAAGGTATCAAAAGAGTAGTGGATGAATTTAGTGATATCAAAGTAATTTATCCGATTCATATGAATCCCAAAGTTAGAGAAGTAGCCAACGAAGTTTTTGCCGGTTGTGATCGCGTAAGATTAATTGAACCATTAGAAGTATTTGATTTTCATAATTTTCAAAATAAGAGTTATTTAATTTTAACGGATTCTGGTGGTATTCAAGAAGAAGCACCATCATTAGGTAAACCAGTTTTAGTATTAAGAGATACAACAGAAAGACCCGAAGGAATAGAAGCCGGAACCTTAAAACTTGTTGGAACTGATGAAGAAACAATCTATCAAGAAACCAAAAAATTATTAGAAGATAAGTCGGAATACGAAAAAATGAGCAAAGCATCAAATCCTTACGGCGATGGCAAAGCAAGCCAAAGAATAGTTGATGCAATTATTGAAAGGTTGGAAAAATAAAGTGAAAGAAAAGAGTAAGAAACGGAATAATGCTATAGATTTTTTTAGAGGATTAATTGCTATTCACATAATTATGATTCATACAGTTTTTCATTCAGGAAATCTTTATGTACCATATAAAATTCAAAGCTGGGTCTTATTATTTGACGTTCCAATTTTTTTAATTTTGTCGGGGATGACTTTTGCTTTCCATGAAAGTCCTGGAAAAAAGCTTCAGGAAATAGCCAAAGTAATGTTTAAATGGCTCATTTTTATTTGCTTTTGTTATGTATATTTATATTTTGTTGATAGACAAAGTTTACATATAAAAGATTTTACTAGTTGGCTTGTTTTTAATCCTCATACTAATAGCGCCTATACTTTAGGAGTTAGTTATTCTTTATGGTTTATGTTACCGTTTATTGAATCATCAATTATTTGTTCAATTCTAATCTATTTTACCGTTCAAGGTTGTAAAAATGATAATGAAAAAATTGTTAGAATATTATTATTATTATTATTACTTTTCGGCGTTTTTTTGTTAGTTGCAGGATATTCTAAAATTTATTTTGGTATGAGTTTAAATACCATTTACTATTGCATCTTTTACTTATTAGGTTATTTAAGTATGAAATGCAAATTTACCAATATCAAAAGTTTTATATTTGTCGAAGCTATAGTTATTTCTTTATTTATAATAGCTTTACATTATAATAATTTGCAAATAGCCGATTTACAAATATTAAAAAGTGAAGGAAGCTATATATATGTATTAGCTTCATTGATTAGCTGCTTATTAGTTATTTATTTGAAAGATAAAATAAAATGTGATTCTTTAATATTTAAGCCAATAAATTTTATTGGTAAAAATGCCTTATATTTATTTTTTTCTCAAGGACTAAGTTCTTCACTAATGTTTTTAATTGTTCCTAAAATAAATATTGCAAATGTCTATTTGAAAATTATATTAATGTTTTTGATTAATTTAGGTATTTCTTTAACTTTTTTCATAATTTTAATGTTAGTGTATAAACTAGTTGATATCATAATAAATAAATTAAAAAAAGTTGGTTGGCTAAGATTAGAAAATTTTATCATTAGTAATGATAAATAAGGAGGCAAAAAATTTGAAAAAATATTTAGAATTGATTAGGGTTAAACATTGGATAAAAAATATCTTAATTTTTATTCCCATGGTAACGGCGAAAATAATTAATGTTTCCAATGTAATAACAATGTTTTTAGGTTTTATATCTTTTTCATTTATGACTAGCTTTGTATATATAATAAATGATGTAAGAGATATTGAAAAAGATAAATTACATCCTCGAAAAAAGAATAGACCATTACCAAGTGGCAAGATAAAAAAATCTACTGCAATAGTTATTGCAGTATTAATGATTATTCTTTCGATAACCATTAATATATATATTAATAAAAGTTTATTTAATTTAGCCTTTTATTTTATAATGGCATATTTAATAATAAATTTAGCTTATAGCTTTGGATTAAAGAATGTTGCCATTATTGATATCGCCATTTTATCCGCGGGCTTTATTTTAAGAATTTATTATGGTGCGGCTTTAGTAAATGTGGAAGTTTCCGATTGGTTATTTTTAACAATTCTTAATGCTTCACTATTTTTAGGCTTTGGTAAAAGAAGAAAAGAAATTAATCAAAATAAAGATTCGCGAAAAGTTTTGAAAGAATATAACGAAGATTTTTTGGATAAATTCCAATATTTATCATTAGCGTTAATGTTAGTTTTTTATTCTTTATGGGTTACAAGTCAAAATATAAATTATTTATTTTTAACTATACCACTTATTATGATAATTTTTATGAAGTATTCACTAGTAATTGAAAAAAGTAGTGAAGGTGATCCAACAACTATTTTATATCAAGATAAAGTTTTATTAGCATTATGTGGATTGTACGGAATAATTATGTTGTTATTGTTGGTGTTTTAGATGAATATATATGATTTTGATAAAACAATATATAATGGGGATTCTAGTATTGATTTTTTTAAATTTTGTTTTAAAAAAAATAAAAAGATTATTTGGTTAATTCCTAAAATAATTTGGACAATGGTGTTTTATTTATTAAAAATATATGAAAAGGAAAAATTTAAATCAGTCTTTTTTAGCTTTATAAAATATTTTGATAATATAGAGCAAGTGGTTTTGGAATTTTGGCAATTTAAAGATTATAAATTAAAAAAATTTTATCTTGACCAGTTTCAGAAAGACGATATTATAATAAGTGCATCTCCGGAATTTTTATTGCAACCGGTTGCTAAACGCTATCAATTTAAATTGATAGCTACCAAAATTGATAGCCAAACGGGAAATTTGATTGGTAAAAATTGTCATGGAGAAGAAAAGGTACGAAGATTAAAAAAATTAAATATTAAAGCTTGTAATAAATTTTATTCAGATTCTCTAAGTGATTTACCAGTAGCAAAGTTAGCGAAAAAAGCCTATATTGTTCGAAATGATGAAATTATTCCTTGGCAAGATTATAAACCATCTTTAAAAAAGAAAATTATTAATTTATTATTTGATAGAGATTTTTTTGTTTTTTTAGCTATAGGATGTATTAATGCCATTAATGGAATATGGTTAGCCTTGGTTTATTCATTATTAATAAAAAATGCTATCGTTGCGTATATATTTGGATTTTTTACTAGTTTATTAATAGCTTATATTTTAAATTCAATATTAAATTTTAAATCTAAATTATCTTTTAAAAAATTTATTTTATTTGCAGTTAATAATATTCCTAATTTTATAATTCAAGTAGTTTCTGTTATTGTTTTAATAATGATATTAAAATGGCCTAAAATAATTGCCTATGGAATATCTGCCGTTATTGCGGTACCAATAACTTTTATTTTAGTTAAGTTAAATGTATTTAAAAAATAAATAATACTTATATTTCTTATGGAAATGGATATTCATAAAATGTTAAAGCAATTACCATGGTTATTTGTTTTTAAATACTATAAAGTTTTATAAATGTTTGCCTAAATATAATATTTTTTGTATAATGTTTTTATACGAGGAGTACACAGTAATGAAAAAAATAATTGGTTTTTATCGTAAATGTGATTTATTGACAATGTCATCAACGATTCTTTCTTTGATTGGCATTGTTTTTGCTTTAAAAGAACATTTTACAATATCCATCATCTTATTATTAATATGTGGTTTATGCGATGGTTTTGATGGAGCCTTAGCACGTAAATACAAATATAGTAAAGAGGAAAAAGTCTATGGAGCGGAATTAGATTCTTTGTCCGATGTCTTGGCTTTTGGAATCTATCCGGCTATTTTAACCATTATTATTGGCAAAAGTCGAATTTTAATAGTTATCGCGGCTATCTTTTATTTATTATGTAGTTTAGTAAGACTTGCTTACTTTAATATGTTAGAAATCACTAAAGAAAAGATTCCTAATACTTTTATTGGCGTTCCCATTACGACGGTTGCTATTGTTTATCCCCTTGTTTTTTATTTATTTCGCGTAATAAATTATGAACTAATCAAATATATAATGCCCATTTTGTTAGTTGTTTTAGGTATTTCTTTTGTAATAAGAATAAAAATTCCTAAACCAGATATTGTTAAATTAAGTAAACAAATATTTAATAAATATGTTATAAATTTAATAATATTACCTTTAGTTTTAATTGTTTTAATTGATATGTTTTATAAATTTAATTTTGGTTTTAATATTTTTAAAGATGTCATAATTTCAATTGAAAGTAACTTTTCAAGTTACTTACTAATATATATATTAGTAACGTCATTATTTGTTTTATTAACGAGTATTTTAGGTAACAGTAAAAGAAGTGTTATTGCCACCTTTATAATTGTAACTATAATTCTTTTTATAAATGATGTTAAATATAAAATCATGGGTAAACCGTTAGAAATATCAGATGTGGCTTATTTAAATCCGGACAATATGGCTATGATGGGGGAAGCCAGTGGTAATTTAGGTAGTTGGATAATCGCAACTATCATTAAAACTATTGGTCTTTTAGGAATTGGTTATCTTTTTGTTTATTTTAATAAAAAAAATACCATTAAATTTAATAATCTCCCTAAAAGAATAGGCGTTATTGCTAGTAGTCTCCTTATATTTCTTGGGGAATTAGTTTTAATCGCGCAAGGAAAAAATGCTTTATTGAGTAAAGTATATAAATTATCTAACGATGGGGTAATGTCAATTCAAGACAATGCTTCTATGTATTATGAATATGGTTTTTCTTCTGGGTTATTACTCGATTATGTTTCCAAAGAAACGCAAGCCCCAACCGGTTATGAAAAGGCGACTGCCCAAAAGTTAATAGAAGAAGCCGATACGATAAAAGGGGAAGGTAAGTGGGGTAAACCTAATGTTGTTTTCATTTTATCCGAAGCCTTTACTGACGTAACTAACATTAAAGAAATTGAATTTAATGAAGATGTAATACCGAATATACATAAATTTGCCAAAGATAAAAATAGTATGGTTATGGATTTAAATGTTAATACCTTTGGCGGGGCCAGTGTAAATACGGAATTTGAGATTTTGACGGGTGCCACTTTATCTTTCTTTCGCAGTGGTTTTATTCCTTACAATAGTTATTATACCAAAACGTATGATAAAGCAGCACCTAGTATAATAAATGAACTTAATAATAATGGTTATGAAACAATGTATATAACCCCTTGGGGTGCCGATTCATATCATAGTCGGGAAGTATACAATTTACTCGGAACGACGGAAACAAGATATGATTTAGAATGTGAAGCTAAAGGTTATTATTGTGGTGATGAAAATCTCATGGATATAATTTATAAGGAACTTGAAGATACCAATGCTAATAATTTAAAATTTATTATGACGGCAACGGGGGAAAACCATTGGCCATTTGATTATCAAAAATATAATAGTTATGATCTTACGGTGAAAAATTCGACTCTTGATGAAGAAGGAACGCAAATGCTTACTTCTTATGCCCAAGGAATTTATGATGCCGATAAGTCTTTAAATTATTTATATGAAAAAATAAAAAATTTAAAGACCCCAACGCTTATTGTTTTCTTTGGCGATCATTTACCTTTAATTGTTGATTCGAAAGGCAATAATCTCTATTTGTCATCAAGCTTTTTAAATACGGAAAATCCGGCTTTAAATTATTTCCGGGAATATATGACAAAAGCTGTTATTTTAGCCAATTATCCAATTGCAACTGATGATATTAAATATTTAAATGCTAATTATTTAGGTTCTTATGTTTTAAATAAAATGGATTTAGATATCAGTGGTTACTTTAAATTTATTGATGAAGCCCGGAAAGCCTTACCAGTTTTTAATCGGGCGTACAATTATAATAATGGCGAAATACTGGGTTTAAATGAGATGAATGCCGATTTAATAAAAATTCTTAATGATTTTAAATATGTCGAATATTATAGTTTTTATGATAATGATGCCTATGAAAAGAGTAGTAAATAATAAATTTATAAAATATGTTTTTTTTGCAATTATAACGTCCATAATTAATGTGGGCGTTTATTTGCTTACTTATAAATTTCTTATCTCGAGTGTAATAGTTAGTAATATCTTAGCATATGCCATATCAATTACCTTTGCTTTTTTCATTAATAAACATATTGTTTTTCAAAATAAAAGTAAGAAAATGGGGAAACAAATAACTTTATTTTTAGGTGTTAAATTAATTTCTTTTGGTATTGATTCTTTAGTTTTAATTTTTTGCCATAATTTATTACATTTATCGAATTTTGTTTCCAAAATTATTTCTAACTGTTCAACGACTTTAAATAATTATACATTAAATAAAAAAAGAGTATTTAAGGAAAAATAATTATAAATAAATTTTTATGCTATAATTTATAAGAGGTTTTTATGAAATATTTAGTATTTTTACTTCCATCTTTAATAAGTACAATTATTTTGTATCTTTTTGATTTAAAAAGAAAAAAGGTGAAAAGAATAGGGTTTTATTTAGGAACTTTTATTCTTTTAATGGTAATTGTTAATATATTTAGTTATTTAATTATTAAATATATTTATAATTTAAAGACAATTAATTATACACTTAACTTTTATATAAAAAAGTTAATATTATCGTTTGGTATAATTGGCATTTTAATATTAGGATATTGGGCAATAAAAAAAAATAGTTATTAAGGTCGACAAAAGTGATTTAAAATTAACTAAACCTAAAGATTTTTTTTGCTTTTTAAAAAGAAGTGGAATTTATGTTCTAAGTTTATTAAAGGAATATCCAACTATTTGTTTTTTTCTAAGTACTGTTTTAATGTTTTTGACAGTAGATTTTTATTTACGGAGTATTATTCATCTTAAAATAAATTTTTATTCCAATTTAGCTTTTTGTTCAAATATGCTAACGATAATTTATGCTTTATTAATTGCTGTTATTATTTATTTGTTCCCAAAAGTATTAGGTAAAATATTTTTAATTTTTAGTTATCTAGCTAGCTTGATTCTTTTTCTAGCTGTTAATTTAAAGAATAAAATCACCAGTGATTTAAAAATTAAAATAACCTAAAAAAGAAGTAAAAAAGGTAAAAATA
>CANROR010000043.1 GCA_947632275.1 uncultured Bacilli bacterium
TCTAGAGGGTTCAGATTTAAACTTTCAACTCCGATTTGATGATTAAATTATAGCATGTATTTTGTTCTTTGAAAACTGGTGTTGATGATATTTGTGATATTTTTATATAAATCTTTTTGTTATGTCTTAATTTTTGCGAAAAAAAACTTTATGATTTTTTTTATACCCAAATTTCATAAAGTTTTTCTTTTTATATTATTTTACTCTTTTTTACTGACTTATATTTATGCTAAAGTGGACAAGAATATGTCTTAAAATTCCCGAATATTCGCCAAAAATTGGCAAAATAAAAAAGCCTCAATTAGAGGCCTTTTTCACCCAATTTTAAGCAAAATTACTACTTGTAGGTACAGTTGGCGTAACATTTAGTTGTTCCGTCGCCGGTGCATCAGTTGGGGCGGATTGCGTCATTTTCCAACAAGCTGACACATCACAGTTAGAACTATATGGCAACGGATTTGGTAATTCTAGTTTAGCAATCATCGGTATTTTAAAAGCGCCACCAAAGCAAACACAATTCCCGGGTTGTAAAACTTTTTGTTTATCTAAGATATCCGCGGAAATATTAGGTAACATTTCTTCAATATATTTAATATCTAAGGGGTGCGTCATTTTAAAGATTAAGAAGTTATTACATTGGGCAATAACCGTATCGGATATTTCTACCGGTCTTTGACTAATAATATCTAAAATAACACCGTATTTCCGACCTTCCTTGGCAATTCGATCAAAAATATTATAGCCTAAAAGGAAAGTATCATTATCTTTTTGAATATACCGATGAGCTTCTTCTAAGAATAAATGAAAAGGAATAGATGCCCTTTTTTCACAGGCTTTCGCAAATTCAAATATCATTCTGGAGAAAATTTTTACAATAACTTTGGCATAAGCATCATCAACATCTTCTAAATTAATATTGATAATTTGGGCTTTTTGGCCATTATAATTTACTAAACTACTGATAAAATCTTTGACATTAATATTTTTATCCGTAAAGAAAGAATTTAATTTACTATTAATGATCGAATTTAAACGAACCTTTAAGATTACCGCATCATCATGCATCGTATCATTATGTTGGAAACCTTGGGATATAAGTGTAAATTCTAAAGCTTGGGCTAAATCTTTTAAGGTATAATTAGAACTTTCCGGAACTTCAATAGCTTCTAAATCATCATTAATATGTTTTAAAATATAATCGGTAATTAAAACTGATTCCCCAAAGTTACCATTGGAATCAATTTCAAAGCATTCACTTAAACTCCGCGTATAACCTAAACCTTGAATTTCGGAATCAAAATTAAATTCTTTGGTATTACATACTTCTAAAATCGTAAATATTTCATTTTTCTTATTAGAAATCGTTTCACTACTAAATAAGACTGCTAACATCGCTTTAGCAATTAAATGATTTTTGTAAGCATTAGTTTCTTCGGAAACAACGGAAAAAATTTTGGCTAATTTAATCGTATTTTCTAAAATTGGTAATTGGGCATGACTAGTGGCTTGTAATAAAAGAGCAATATCATCCAAAGTCAGTAAACAAACGGGAATTTCTAATGGAAAATCGGTTGGTTCGGTAGGATTCGTGGAAATAAACTTATAATTATAACTCGCATTAATTTCATTAAGTTTCCCAAAAGCATTTTTATATTCGCCATAGGCATCAAAAATAAAAATATTGGCATTAAATTGAACGGCATATTGATTCGAAAAGATATTTTGCACAATGCGCGCTACCCCACAGGATTTACCAGAACCGGAATTACCAAAAATAGCTAAGTGATTCGAAAATAAATCATTGACATTCGGACATATTTTAAATCCTTTGTATATAGCACTTTCCCCTAAAATAAAGGTTTTATCACTGTAAACCCCAATTAATAATTGAAGTTCTTGCGAATTAATAATGCGAATTTTGGAAGACAAAAGTGGTTTTCTTAAAACCCCATTTACATATCTATTTTCTAAAAATTCTCCTAAAAAACGGACCTTTATTACCTTATCATTTATTTCGGTTATTTCACCTAAGATTCTTTGCGTACCATCTTCAAAAATAATATGCATATTCATTAAATCGTTAGAAGCCGCCGAACCTCCTAAATTTTCAATATGGGCCATGCCATCGCTGATATAAACAATTTTACCAAACATATATAATCACCTCTTATTTAAATTCATGATCTATTTCTTTTAAATTAGAAATTGTATTCTTACTAATGGGAATAAAATTAATCAATCTCTTTTGACTTTCTTCCTTAACTTTAGGACTAGTTTCATATATTATTTTAAAATTATTACTAATATTAATATTGATACTAATTATTTGCATATCATTTTCGTAAGGAATAATATCGACTATATAATCATACTCTTCAAAATTTTTATTAGTCATTTTTCCTAAAATATTGTATTTAGTTAAAAAAGCTTGATATTCTTCATAATTTTTTAAAACCAAATTTTCATTAGGAAAATTAATTTCTTGATCAACGATTACTGTTTCAATATTATTGCTATTTTTCATCGTTACCCAAGTAGCAATTATTAAAGAAATTGTCAAAAGAATTAAAATTCCGAAGATTAAATATAACTTAATACCCTTTTTCATTTTAATTTATTCTTTCAGTATATAACCAACGATAGGTATCATTGAATATGCCAAATTTACTTTGATATTTTTGGCTAAATTGAGCATAATTTTTAGTTAAAAAATCTTCTATCGTTATTCCATTTAAATCATCATTAGTAAAAGTACCTATCACATTTTGGTATGTATAATCACTATATACTTGATAATTCAAATTATTATCTTGACTATAAAAAATCACCGATTCTTCCAGAAAATAACCATTTTCCATTAATTTTAATTTATCAATATTGCGGTTAGCATTATAAGTAATACCTTCATAAGCTTCTTCTTTACATTGATAAAACGAAGCGTTATTATCATAACTACAATTTAATTTGCCATCAACATTAAAACTGCGAAAAACAATAAATAAATTATTACCATATAATCTTTCTAAAACATCTTTAAAAGAATTATAACTTTTACTTTGACTATGTTTCGTTGCCATAAATAAAAAGACATCATTATTTACACTACTATTATCCGCCATTTTATCTTGATAAGCAGTTAAGTAACTAGGATCAGTCACTGCACTAAAAGGAATAATATTTGCTAATTTTTGGGATACTAAATCGTCTCCCCCTTCAATTTCAATTGTTTCATTTAAATCAATATCATTTTTATGACCCACATCAGTGTACATTACATAACAATAAGCAAATAAAAATATCATAAAAGCAATAACCATCGTTATATTAGCTTTTATTTTCTCCATATTCTTGGGCTTTTGCTTCATCTTTAAAACCTCTTTCCTATTCTAAAATAAGTATAGCATACTTTCTAATTTTGTTAAAGAAAAAAAGATAATAGTTTTTTAAATAACTAATTATCTTTTTGCAATTTAGCAGTTAATATTTCTTTCGTTAAAACTGGATTAGCTTGGCCTCTCGTTTCTTTCATAACTTGTCCCACAAAATAATCAAACAAATTAGTTCGGCCTTTATGATATTCCTCGATTTGGCTTTGATTATTATTTAAAATATTATCAATAATTTTAGTTAATTCATCTTTATCCGAAATTTGATTGTTATCACTATTAATAAATTCTTTAATTTCTTTTTTTTCAGTTAAAACATGATTAAAAATTTCTTTCGCTTGTTTAGAAGAAATTACGCCTTTATCAATTAGATCCGTTAATTCCTTTAACCGTTCGGGCGTCATATAAATCTCGGAAATTTTTGCATCAGTTTTATTTAAATAACCTAAGATAACCGTAATTAACCAATTGGCGGCCGTTTTGGGTTTGATTCCCATTTTTAAACAAGCTTCAAAATAATCGGCAATTGCTTTATCTTTAATGATAATATTGGTATCGGTTAAACTTAATTGATATTTTTCGGTATATAATTTTTTTCTTTCTAAAGGTAAAGTCGGTATTTCTTTTTCAATTTCCTTCACCCAATCTTCTCCTATTTTAAACTTCGGAATATTAGGTTCGGCGAAATATTTATAATCAATGGCATCAACTTTACTCCGCATTCTAAAAGTTTGGCCCGTTTCTTCATCAAATCGCCGCGTTTCTTGTTCTACTTCTTGATAGCGACCATTATCTTTAAGTTCTGATTGTCTTTTTATTTCGTAATTAATAGCATCGACAATATTAGCAAAACCATTGACATTTTTTATTTCGACTTTGGTTCCGAGTTCTTTAGCATCTTCATTCATAATAGAAACATTAACGTCACACCGAATTTGGCCCTTTTTGGTATCGGCTTCGGATACATCGGCATATTGATAAACCAAGCGAATATACTCTAAAAAGGCTAATACTTCTTCGGCCGAATGAAAACAAGGTTCGGTGACTAGTTCCAGTAAAGGCACACCTGCCCGATTATAATTAATTAAAGTAGCATCGAAAAAATGTTCTAAAGCGGCACTATCTTCTTCTAAATGAACATCATGAATTAAACAAGTAATCGTTTTATCTTTGAAAGGTATTTCCAAATAACCATTTATCCCAACTGGTTCGGTATTTTGGGTAATTTGATAACCTTTAGGTAAATCCGGATAATAATAGTTTTTCCGATCAAAGGTCATATATTCAGGAATTTGACAATGTAATATTTTGGCAATTTTGATGGCATCTTTGACACATTTTTTATTTACAACAGGTAAAGTCCCAGGAAAAGCCATATCAAGTGGCTGAATATTACAATTAGCAAGTTCTTCAAAACTATTGCGCGCGGCCGAAAAAACTTTAGAGTTGCTTTTTAATTCGCAATGCATTTCTATGCCAATAACAGCTTTATAATTATTCATTTCTTTCACCTGCAATCATATTTTTATAATCCATAGCTTGTTCTAAAGCATAAGCAATATTTAAAACATTAGCATCATCATAACAATTTCCTGTGATATTTACCCCCACTGGTAAATTATCAATAAAACCATTCGGAATCGTAATTGATGGAAAACCACCAAAATTAGCAATTTGTAAATGTTCTTCTAAGACATCGGTATTGGCACTTAAAATATCTAAGGCTTTATCTAAATGTTTCGCCGGGCCACTGCCAACCGGTAGAATGACCCCATCATATTTGGTAAATAAATTTTTCCAAGCATCAACGAGTAGTCTTCTAACTCTTTGGGCATTTTTAAAGTATTTTTCTTGATTTTCCTTTTGTAAAACATAAGATCCAATCACAAATCTTCTTTTAATAAGCGGCGAAAATCCTTGAGTTCGATGATCTTTAATCATGGCAAATATATCTTCACCTTTACCCCGTGGGCCAAAGATAATTCCCGTCAAATTAGATAAGTTACTAGTAGCTTCCGCGTAAGATAAAACAACATAGACGGCTGGTTCGGCCTCTAACAAAGTTCGATCAATACTTTCTTCTACTACTTCTATACCTAACTTACGACATATATCAATGGTTTTATTAAAATTAGCTAAATGGGCCTTTAATTCTTCGCTTGCATTAGGATAATTATTAAGATCACAAATTTCTTTAATGTAACATAATTTTTTACCCTTAACACTACCATTTAAACTATTCTCAAGATTTAGATTACTTGAATTCCAACTAGTCATATCAAGTTCGTCTTGACCTTTCATATTGTCGACAACAATTGCAGCATCTTCAACGCATCTTGTTAAAACCCCACAGTGATCCATACTCGAAGCATAAGGAAAAAGACCATAGCGAGAAATCATACCATAAGTTGGTTTATAACCGACAATACCACAATAAGCGGCCGGTTTCCGAATCGAGTCGCCTGTATCACTACCTAAAGCATAAGGATAAACCCCCGCGGCTACAGAAGCGGCCGAACCCGCGGAAGAACCTGCACACATCCGGGTTTTATCCCAAGGATTAGTAATTATTCCCGTATGGGCCGTGGTTCCGGTTCCCCCCATACCAAATTCATCCAAAGCGGTTTTGGCTATCATTACCGCCCCCGCTTTTTTTAAATTTTTAATGGCTGTCGCATCAAAAAAAGGTACATAATCTTTTAAAGTATTACTAGAACCCGTCGAAAGTACGCCTTTGGTCGAATAATTATCTTTCGCCCCATATGGTATACCTGATAAAATATTATCAGTTACCGTTTCTTCGTTAACATCATCAAGAATAGTTACAAAAGCGTTGCATTTTTCTTGCACCATTTTCGCTTTGGTTAAGGATTCGGTAATTAATTCGGCACTAGTTACTTCCCCTTTTTTCAAAGCTTCATGAATTTCTTTTAAAGTTTTATTCATGTACGTCATTTGTATTCACCACCTTTGGTACTACAATTTCACGATCTTCGTAATCGTCACAATTTTGTAAAATATCCGTAATTGCACAAGATTCTTCGGCAATATCTTCTCTTAATTCAACTTCAAAATCATCTAAACAATGCGTCATAGGTTTTACTTGACTAATATTCGGAATATTATTAATTTTATCCATAGTTGCTTCAATGATTTCCATTTCATCCAAAACCATTTTGTTTTCTTCGGCAGTCAAACCAATAAGTAATTTATCTGCATAATCATCAACCATTTCTTTTGTAAATTTGTGCATCATTTCACCTCTTTAAAAAATCTAGATAAAACATTATCTAGATTAAATTTTATCTATAATTAGTTTAGCTTTTTCTTATTATTTTGTCAAATAATTAATATTCACAGTTACCTGGCGTTCTGTAATATGGAATAACATCACGAATATTATCGACACCCGTTAAATAAATAATTAAACGTTCAAAGCCCACTCCAAAGCCGGAATGAATGCAACCTCCGTATTTCCGTAAGTTTAAATACCAATCAAGGCTTTCCGTTTCCATCCCTAATTCTTGCATTCTTTTTAAAAGTTTGGCGTAATCCTCTTCTCTTTGACTACCGCCCATAAGTTCGCCCGCGCCAGGAACTTCTAAATCTACTGCTGCTACCGTTTTACCATCAGGATTTTGTTTCATATAAAAGGCTTTGATATCTTTTGGCCAATTTTTAATAAAGACTGGACCATTAAAATATTCCGTAATATACTTTTCATGTTCTTTGGCAATATCTTGACCATATTCAGGTTCAAATTCCCATTTGACATCTGCGTTTTTCAAAATTGTAATTACTTCTTCGTGATCAATTCTCGTAAATTTACTATTAATTAGTCTATTTAATTTTTCTTTTAAACCATTTTCCACGAATTTATCAAAAAATTCGATTTCCCTAGAGGCATTTTCTAAACAATAATTGACAACATATTTAAGCATATCTTCCATGATATCCATATCGCCTTCCAAATCACAAAAGGCAATTTCTGGTTCAATCATCCAAAATTCGGAAGCATGAACTTTGGTATTCGAATTTTCGGCCCGAAAAGTTGGCCCAAAAGTATAAGTTTTCTTATAAGCTAAAGCAAAGGTTTCGGCTTCCAATTGGCCACTTACGGTAAGTCCTGCTTGTTTACCAAAAAAGTCTTTACTATAATCTACTTTACCATTTAATTTATCAATTGGTAAAGTGGTAACTTGAAACATTTCGCCGGCGCCTTCGCAATCACTAGCCGTAATAATTGGCGCATGAAAATAAACATAACCCCGTTCTTGGAAATACTTGTGAATTGCATAAGCGGCAATACTCCGAATGCGAAATACGGCTTGAAAAAGATTAGTCCGCGGCCGCAGATAGGCTTGTTCTCTTAAAAATTCCCGCGTGTGTCTTTTGGGTTGAATCGGATAATCTTCGGGACAAGTCCCCAATAACTTAATATTTGTTGCTTGCATTTCAATTGCTTGATTACCTTTCGATTCCACGATTTTACCCGTCACTTCAATGGCACAACCAACTAATAACTTTTGAATTTCATTAAAGTTACTTAAATTATTATCATAAACTACTTGTAAATGTTCTTGACAAGTACCATCGGAAAAATCAATAAATCCAAAAGTCTTTTGATCTCGATGATTTCTTATCCAACCAGAAATAGTTACTTCTTTATTTAAATATTCTTTTACTTCCTTAAATAAATCTTTTAAATCCATATTGAAGCCTCACTTTCATATTTTTTATTTTATCACAAAAGATAAGAAAAATCACAAATATTTGTGATTTTGTCTATTCATTTGCTAATTCCGGATAACCATTACTTCCTAGTCTCCAATTACTTAATGCATATCCGTTTAATGAAGAATCTATTTTCTCAAGATTTATGCTTTCTGCATTTTGATTTAATTCATCAACAAAGGTTTTAGATGTCATTTCATCCAATGTTATTTTTTTAGTATTACCAATTTCTATATTAAATCCTAAAGACGTTTTATCTAAATAGTAAGCATTATTTATAATTCGATCGCCATCAGAAAATATCCAACCTAATCCATATGAAGTATTTGCTCCTGTCATAACACCTAAATTGTAAACATTATTAATATATAAATATTCTTTACCATAAGTACCATCATCAGTTACCAAACCACTTAAAATAGTATCTTTAGCTAAAGTACTAATATTACCGGCATTATAACTATTTACAATATAAGTTTTTGAAGCCCCAACATTAACACCTATTAATCCACTAAATCTATGCGTTTTTGATATTTCACTTTCAATACTTAAATTTCCTTTATTGCCACTATTGATTATATAAATTGTACTACTGTTTAAATTATACCCAACGAATCCTCCTTCGAAAATAGAAGCATTAGAGCTACCGCTAAAAATAACATTAGCATTATTAGTTACTTTATTTAAAATTATATTAGCAGTTTGTACAATTCCTATAATACCAGCAATAGAATTTTGAATAGATGCAGTGTCTAATGAATTAAAATTAATATTGACTATTCCATTATTTTGACTATCAATAACACTTAAAGTACTACTAGTAATATTACCTACTAATCCACCCACATTACAAAGATTTGGTGATGTTACAACTATTTTTCCATTATTTATTGATTTATTTATAATTTGTACATTTGATTTATTACTAATACCACCTATTAACCCACCTACTATTGTATTATATTTAACAACCGTATTAATAGAAATTAATTCTTGATTTTTTACATTATCCAATTTAGTAGTTCCGGCATTTTTTGTAAGTCCTATTATACCACCAATATAATTAATTGCATTTTCATTAGCATTTATTATGCCTTCATTATTGCCGTTTATTATTTCAAGATCTCCATTGTTGCAACCAATAAAGCCTCCTATAGTATTACCTGAACTTATATTACCTTTATTAGACGAATTTTGAATAGTTATTTTACTAGAAACATTGTTTGTTCCTATTAAACCTCCGACATAAAAACTGATATTATTGCTAATCAATGTTCCTTTATTAATTGAATTTGTTATAGATAGATTACCATTAGTATTTAAAAAACCAACTAATCCACCACTATTCATCCCCCCAGAAATATCAGCCATATTTATAGAACCATCAATTATTGTTTTATCAAAAGATGCCCCAATAAAACCACCAGTATTCCATTCAACTGATTTACTTTTAATAGTAACATTATTGTTTGAATTCTTTATTGTTGTATTATGAGCATCTCCAACGAATCCCCCAATACTAGCCCTTTTATCTGAATTAATTTTTCCCATAATAGTTAAATCAATTATTTGTGCATTTTCAGTTACACCAAACAATCCTAAACAGATATTATCATTATTACTATTATATATGTATAAATTATCAATTCTTTTATTATTACCATTAAATATTCCCTGAAAGGAAGAAGTCGATAAATTGCCTATAGGTTTAAACCCACTTCCAGTTGTTAGTTCTTTAATTAAAGGCTCATCTCCATTTATCCCATTTATATCTTT
>CANROR010000044.1 GCA_947632275.1 uncultured Bacilli bacterium
TTTTTTTATTTTCTTTTTTTCTTCTTTTTTTCACTTAAAAAGGAGTGATTTTTATTTTTCACTCCTTAATACTGAATTTAATTTTAAGTCTTCCTTTACCTTTTCAATATCTTCATAATAATTTACTATTTTGCCATTTTTAACTTTTATTAACGTAAAATCACCTAGCTTTAATTCGGCAATTGTTTTCGCATCAGGATTAGTTTTACCATCCTCGGCATAATATTCTTCATTAAGTTTATTATTTAAATCACAATAATATACCTTTAAAGCATCAGGCGTATTTACATAAACGCCCATCAAAGACGAATAGTATAACGCATTAGGATTATCGTTTTTATATAAAGCGACGTAGTATTCTTTTTCCGCTTTGTTTAAAAGGGTCCCAATATTAGTCTTATTATAATCAATTTCACCTTCCGTGACTTCATCATAATGATACTCATTTTTACTTGTTATGCCCTTGCTAATAAAATAAATAGCTAAAACTATTACTAAAATAATAGCTAAAATTACCACAAAACGAACTATTTCTCTTTGATCATCATTTAAATCAATATTTTTATTTTTTTTCATAATC
Source organism: uncultured Bacilli bacterium (assembly GCA_947632275.1). Taxonomy (GTDB): domain Bacteria; phylum Bacillota_I; class Bacilli_A; order RF39; family UBA660; genus Onthocola_B. The sequence goes on from CANROR010000044.1 coordinate 581, forward strand.
TTAAATCCCACCTGCCTTAATTATAACAAAAAATAGACGTAATGTCTATTTTAATGATGATACTAATGTGGAATTTCCTAAACTAGTAGCTACATTAACCATTTCGCTTGTTGATAAATCACTACTTACTAAGTAATAATTAATATTATTAGCATCCCAACTTAAGGAATTAGAACTAAGGGCCCCAATTGATTCATATAACATAAGTGGGTCGCCATAAACGGGAATAACTTCAAATTCATTGTTTACTTTAGAAACTTCTTCAACGATTACAAAGTTCTTTTCGCCCGAGAAAGTTAAGATTACGCGATTGCTATCTTCGCCGGCCACCGTTTCAGAATCCGAAAGATACGTATTAGCCGGGATATATAATGGATAAATAATATCATCTAAAGCTGAGCTTTCGGAAGTACAATCTTTACCAACGCATTCTTGGTTTTCGGCATCTTTATTTTGTTCTTCTGTTCCAGTACTTTCTTTACAATTTTCGCCTTCACATTTAGTCTCTTCATTTTCTTTAGGAGTAGCTTCATTAGATTCTTTATTTAAATTTTCATCAATTAAATCTTCGAGAGCAAAATCTTCTTCATCTAATTTAGCTTTTAAATTTACTTCATTAAAGTTAACTTTTATTTTAACTGTATTATCACCATTATAAACTTCGACCTTATTAATATTCATATCTTTATCAAAATATAATTTTTGATAAGTAAGTTCTTCATTATTTGGATAATCTACTTTACTTTTTAAAATATAATTTTTATCCGTTTCTTCCATTTCGACTTTCGCATCATTTTTCAAATCTTTAACAAGTGAACCTAAAAGATAAGCTTGTGATGAATTATCCGGCCAAACACTATCAAATTTAAAACTTTTATTTAATGATGGTGTGACAACATATAAGCCTTCTTCATTTTTTAAGATAATTTGTTCATGATTATTGGTTTGATTTACCAGTATAACTTTATAATAATCATCTTTTAAAAAGTATGATTCTAAACTATAAGTAAATGTTTCTTCGCCACTATTAATTTCCATTGTCCCGGATAATTTATAGGATTTACTATTATTAACCTTATTACTAAAATCTTTAACCGCATTATCAACCGTATATTTACCACAACCTGTTAATAGTAATAAAGATACTATGCCTAAAATCCAATATTTCTTCAAAATAACCCCTCTTTTCTCTATAAATATATTGGTTTAATTTTTAAAATATACATGAATAATTACTTTTTTCTTGCACATAATAAAATTAAAGAAAGGGTGGATTATGGCAACAGTTCAAAAAATTGCTTTAGTATTTACCATTATCGGAGCCTTAAACTGGGGCTTAATAGGATTGTTTGAATTTAATTTAGTCGAAACACTTTTTGGCAGTATGCATATAATCGAAAGAATCATTTATGCTATAGTCGGTGTGTGTGGGCTAATAAATATTGGTATCTACTTTATGCACTTAGACGAAACAAAATAAAAATTCGCGCTTTCCAACGCGAATTTTTATTAACTCTTTTTCGAAATAATTATTTTTAATTTGCTAGATACCACATAGCTTACGGTTGAATTAGAGTCTACGACTTTAATTTCTACTTCGTGTTCACCAACACCTAAGCCACTTAAATCAACAGTCGCACTAACATCGTTAATATTTTCGATGGCTGAGGCTACCCCTTTAACTTGAATACTAATGTTTTGACCCGAAACAATGTTGGCTACTAAGTCGTCGGCAAGATTTTCAATAGATATGGTATTCGGTATTCCAATAGTCTTTTGTTGTTCTTCGCCAAAGGTTACAGTAACGGTAACACTCTTCGTACTCATTTCTCTAACGCCGTTTGGTTTCGTAATGGATACTTCGTATTTTTTCGTTCCTTCATTACCAGCACCATTAACATTGATTGTAACCGGAACACTATCAATCTTATCTATTTCTTCTTTTTCGCCATAAATGGTAATGTTATGTTCTTTACCACCATCAATTAGAAGTTCGGCAATCGCTTTTCCGGCTACTAAAGAACCGGTTGTTTCAATCGTAAGTGGTACTTCTTTAGAATAACTATCAATTACAACAGTTGCACTAGTTACTTCAGGAACAATTTCTACATTATTTAATTTTATTCCTTCAGAATTATAAGCCACTAATTCGACATCATCTATATCGTAAGTACCCGCCGCTTCAAATTTTTGCTTTTCCAAATCTATCAAAGCTTTAACCGTGGCTATTTGACCTAAAGCTTCGTTAGAACCTTTAACTACCACTTCATTTTTATTTAAGCTAACACTCTTAACACTCAACTTACTATTTAACTTATCAATATTTAACAAATCACTAGTTAAAGAGAAGACACTGCTTTCTTTATTCTTAATAGAAACTTGGACATAAGATGGATCTAATTTATAAGTTAAATTATTAATTGATTTAGAATATGTAAAATAAACTTTATGAGTTTTATCACTGGCCGTATAATCAGATAAATCCAAGATTACTTCATATTCCCCTAGTTGTTTAGCTAAGTAAATATCACTTTTCCGCCCGGCAATTGTAATATCAACAGTTTCAGGAACCCCTTCAACTACATAAGCTTCCGCATTATATTTAACGATAACAGGAACATTCGTAATAACTTCGGCTTCCGTTTCTACTAGACTAACTACTTTAGAATCAATTAGTAAAAACATGACAATCGCAATAACTAAAGATAAATATATTAAGAAATGTGGTCTATTTAAGATTTTATCAAGCTTGCCTTGATTTTTCTTTAACCGTTTCGAAATGTAATAAATTGCTCTACTAATTGGGACAATAATTTTTTTATCAATAAAATTATATAATTTTTTAAATAACTTAATCATTGTTTTCTTCCTCACTTTCTTTGTCGTCAGCTTCGAAGAAAACTTCGGCTTTTGGTTGTAATTCATCAATTAACATCATCCGGAATTCATCGGCATCAAGATTATAATGCAAATGACCATCAACTGCAATAGATAATCTACCCGTTTCTTCACTTACTACTAAAGCTAAAGCATCACTTTCTTCGGCAATACCTAAAGCGGCTCTATGACGCGTACCAAGACGTTTAGAAATATTCGGATTCATACTGGTTTTAAAGACTGATCCGGCACAAGTGATCCGGTCTCCTTGAATAATTACCCCACCATCATGAAGTGGTGAATTAGGAAAGAATATTGTTTCGAGTAAAGAATCGGACAAATCGGCATAAACCTTAGTTGAAGTTGAGATGTATTCTTCTAAAGAAATTTCTCTTTCAATAACGATTAAGGCCCCAATGCGATTTTTTCTTAAATAATCAACTGCTCGCATTATTTCATAAACTACTTTTTCCCGTTCATCAACCGTTAAAACCTTATGGCGACCTAAAAGTTGAGTTCGACCTAAAGATTCTAAGACACTCCGAATTTCGGGTTGAAAAATAACGATGATTGCTAGTGGCCCCCATTGAATGGCATATTCTAAAATAACGCCAACAGTATAAAGGTTTAATAAATCACTTAATAATTTAACAACTAAAATGACTATTACGCCTTTAACTATTAAAACCATTTTTATATTATTTTTAACATTTTTTAAAATATAATAAAAAGCAATCCAGACAAAGCAAATATCTATTATTTTGGTTAATATACTCCATATAAATGATAAATCCATTTAAACACCATCCTTTTTACCTTGCTAAAACATTATAACAAAAATTTACAAAAATATAAAGAGAAAGAAAAAGATTAGTTTCTCACTAATCATTTACAGATAAATAGTAAGGCTTTGATTCAGTTCCATCACCGGATATAGCTTGAATATTTTTTTCTAAGTAAAAAACCGGTCTTACAGTTGAACCATTTTTATGTGAATAATGCGTCATTGGATATCCTTTATAAGATATAAAAAAAGCATTATCAGTCCAATAATTATTTTTAGTAATAGTCCATTCATCCATACCCATATACATCCAATTATCATTTACAGACATTCGATAATCTTCCCCTGATTCTTTATAAGCATTATAATGCCAATATTTTGAATTAGCAGCATACATATAATCTGATATATACATTAAACCTATTGCAAACTTATTTTTTTCTTCAACTGCGTTTTTTCCTAACTCATAATCATATATTATTTTGGCATTTGTAGTACTATAAATATCAAATTTGGCACCATTAATTTGATATGAATATTTTTGAATTTTTTGACGCCATTTTTCTTTAAAAGAATTCAAATAATTATTGTTTAAATTTAGAGTATTTAAGGAACTTTCAAGCCAATTAGATTGAAAATTTTCTTCAATATTAGTTTTTTGCCACCAATACCATGATAAAATTGATTTTTTTCCTTTATAAAAATTATCTAATTCTACTTCACCAGTATATGTTCCGTTTGAACCTAATAATTCACTATTAGCTATATCGGCTTTAATTAATTTTATATTACCATCAAATATGCCAATTATGCGATATAGGTTATCTTCAGGACATGGTTCAACATTACTACCAAAACATACATAATTATTCACTTCTGTACTAGTTCCTGCATAACGATAATTATTATCTTCGGCCTCTAAACTACAATTTGCTTCTCCTTCATAATCACATTTACCATCATGATAGATTAAAGTATTATCTTTATTTTTAATTAATTCACATCCTAAATTATCTTCATATCCCCATTTACAACTTTTCGTAAAATCATATTTATCAAAATAAGCATAACATTTATCACTAGTTATAAGAGATGCTTCAATTTTTTCTTTTTCTTTATTCCAAGTAAGGATTCCGCCATTTTCACAACCACTTTTCTCGGAATTAAAAATATAACCATCTTTAACAAATTGATTTTCATTTTTTTCAACATACTTCCCCGATTCATCTTCGACCATCATACTAATAAATGAAGAAGTATTTTCTTTTTTTATAGTTTTTATTTTTTCTTTTTCTTTGGGAAATATTACTATACTTATTACTAAAATTAAAAATATAATTAGAGTTAAAGTAATTTTTCTTTTCATAATCCAAATCCTACTTTCACCCATAATTATATATATATATATATATATTCAAGCCCTAATTTTTATTTTTGACAAAAAAAGAACTCCCTAGGAATTCTTTTATACTTGCATATTTACGCCTTGATCTTCTTCCGTCTTTGGTTCGGCTTTTGCTTCGGCATTTAATGGTTTATTAACGGTATTATTTATCATTTCATTTAAACTCATATTGTTTTCAATTTTAACATTAGCCATTGCTTCTTCATTAGTTTTTTCTTTATTCTCTTTAGTCTTTTTAAAAGGACTATCATCTTTAGATTTTCGAACATCCACAAAATAACCAATTAACGCTAAAAGTAAAATAATGGCCACCACTAAAAACCATAAATAATTAGTTTCAATAAATTTAAGTATATTTTCCATTAGTTCCTCCTTTTTAAACTTATTAAATATTCTTAATTAATATTCAATGTTTGACCTTTAGGTTGAATTTGAATAAAGCAATTACCATCATTTAAAGTTATTTCTTCGCCATTAGCATATTTATATACTGTTTGCGCGCTCCGACTAGACTTACTCCAAGTAATAGGAACCGCATAGCCATTGGAAATAAAATATCCTTCGCCTGAACCAATGTTACTTAAGTTTTGACGACCATGATCATCGCCAGAAACGCCTGAATTAGCAACTTGATAAACAATAATATTTTTAAATGTGTATTGCGCTTTTGTTACATAATCAGTATGAGCTTTACCATTAACACTTCGCTTATAAGTTTTGGTTGTAGCATCATAATCATAATGATTTTTATAAGATGAAGAATAATTAATATCAATACTTGTAGCTGGCTTAGCTCCTTCCATCGTGCTTAAATCTATTTCTTCTACCGAATAATTAAATAATAAGTCTTGATCCGTTTCCGTCCTATATTTTAATTTTTCCGTCGCTTGTTTTAATAAATCAATACTCGTATAGGCCGTGTGTTCGGTCCCAACCCCTTGTTTTCTTACTTCACTATCTTTCCAAAAATATTTATTACCATAGACTAAACCATTAATATTATTTATACCTAAAGATTTAATATCACTTTGGGCTTGAGGTGACCAACCCCAGTGAACATAGATAGCATCATTTTCTAAAGCATAATCTAAATAATAATGTCTTGAACTACGAACTGTACCTATTCGCGCCGTAGCTTGATCTTTAAATAATGCTAACATTCTTGTTATACCACCTTCGGCAATCATTTCATAAATTATATAGGCATCTTGCAAACCACTTTGAAAAGGTCGCGCTACATTAATATTATTAATCATTACTGCATATGGTCTTGACTTAGAATTTAAATCGACAATTTTTAATTTGGGTTGTTCTTTTTCTTCAACCGTATTGTTGACAATAGGATTCTTAGGACTATCTATTTTATTATTTTTCTTTAATAATTTTTGGCCAACAGTAAAATAGAAACCGGCACCGCCAACTAGTAATAATAAAACTAAAACTATTATTAAATTTCTTTTTTGTTTTTTTGATCCTCTTATTTTTAATCTCTTACTCATACTACTTATACTCCATTCTCTCTAGATCTCTTTTTTTAATTGTTTCTCTTTTATCATAAATTTTTTTACCTTTGGCTAAACCAATTAAAACTTTAGCCTTATTATTTTTTAAATATATTTTCAAAGGAATTAAGGTTAAACCTTCCATTTTTACTTCTTCATATAACTTTTTGATTTCTTTTTTATGTAATAATAACTTGCGTTCCCTAGTAGGATTATGATTAAAAGTATTACCTTCTTCATATTTTTCAATATAGGTATTTATTAAAAATACTTCATTATTTTTAATCCGAATATAACTATCCTTAATATTGGCAGAGCCTTTTCTTAAAGATTTTATTTCACTTCCTAAAAGTTCGATGCCTGCTTCAATTTCTTTAACAATAAAATAGTTAAAATAAGCTTTCTTATTCTTGATTTCCATCGGTATCACCTTTATAAATTTCAAAATCAATTGTACCATTTTCTTTTGAAGCATTGATCACAATTATTTTGATGCTATCACCAACGCGATAAGCTTGTTTCGTACTCGTATTTACTAAAGATAACATCTCCGGAACATAGATATAAAATCCATCCAAAGTACTAATATGAACTAAACCTTCAATCAAATTAGGTAGCATAACAAAGAAACCAAAACTGGTAACGGAATTAATAATACCTTCATGGATTTCGTCAATATGATCCATCATATATTCGGCCATTTTCATGTCCATGACATCGCGTTCGGCTTCGACGGCATTAACTTCCGTCTCGCTCGAGTTCTCGGCCACATCAATTAAGTACTTCGTATTAAAGTTTATGGTTTCCATGTCCATTTTATGTTCAAAACAGTAAGTTCTTAAAAGCCGATGGACAGTTAAATCTGGGAATCTTCGAATCGGACTCGTAAAATGGGTATAACAAGGGCTCGCCAAACCAAAGTGACCAATGTTATTCGAACTATACTTGGCTTTTTTCATACTTCTTAGTAAAGTTGCCGAAAGAATTGAATATTCTTTCTTGGTTTTTAGCTCTTTTAATAAATGTTGCATAGTTAAAGGCGTAAGCTTACGCATATCGGTATTAATGTGATAACCCATTTGTTTAACTAAATTGGTAAAGTCTTCAATTTTTTCACTACTTGGAATATCATGAACCCGATAGATAAAAGGTAAATCCATGTTCGTAACATGTGTTGCTACGGTTTCATTAGCAACAATCATAAAATCTTCAATTAGATTTTCACCCGCCCCCCGGCTTCTTTTCACAATATCAATCGCTTTACCTGTTTCATCTTGAATAACTTTGGCTTCATCTATTTCAAAATCAATATAACCCCGGGCTACTTTTTCTCGGCGTAAAATATTTGCTAGTTCTTGCATTAATTTTAAATCTTCGGCAAAAGGTTCATAACCTTCAGGAATGGTATTTTTTTCTAATATTTCATTAACACAGGCATAAGTCATTTTCTTCCGCGACTTTATATAGGAAGGAAAAATATCGTAATCAATTACTTTACCTTCTGGGTTAATAAGCATTTGGCAACTAATGGTAAGCCGGATAACCCCTTCGTTTAAAGAACATATGCCATTAGAAAGTTGATGCGGAATCATCGGAATAACGGTATCGGCAAGATAAGAAGAAGTTCCGCGCATAAAAGCATCATCATATAAAGCCGAACCAACTTTAACATAATGGGAAACATCGGCAATATGGACACCTAAAAGATAATTTTCCCCTTCCTTTTTGAGGGAAATAGCATCATCGATATCTTTGGTATCTGCTCCATCAATCGTAAAAATAACTTCATTAGTTAAATCCCGGCGATCTTTTAATTCATCTTCGTTTACTTCGCTCGGAATAAATTCTAGTTCTTTTATGGTTTCATCGGAAAAATCAATTGCAATCGAATGTCTTAAAGCAATCGAAATTATATCGACTCCCGGATCATCTTTGTGCCCTATTATTTTATCAACTTTAGCTAAATAAAAATTGGGGGATATTTCTTTTATAATTTTCAGTAAAACTTTATGACCTTCGACACATTGTTTTAAAGAATCATAATCTATTTTTAATTTTAAAGTTAATTTTTCATCATCGGCTTTAAAAGCAAGTTTGCCATTTTCTTTAATTATTTCGCCAACAATATTATTTAAATTTCTTTTTAATATTTTAAGAACTTTACCTTCAATACTATTTTGATATTTAATCGTATCAATTTCGACAATATCGCCGTTTATAGCACCATTAAGACTTTTTTTATCAATATAGATATCGGGACCTTCAACCAGTAAAAAGCCATTACCTGTTTTATTAACACTAATTTCGCCTGTCATTAAAGTTTTACAATTTTTAATTAATAAATATTCATTTTTTCGCGTTTCATGTAAAATCCCGGATTCCACTAAATCATGAATGTTTTTTTGTAATTCTTGTAGTTCTTCAACAGTCTTTAAGCCAAGTAAATCATTTATTTTCATTATATCTTGAGCTTTATAAATATCATTTAAGACTGCGATTATTTTTTCTTTCATTTTAACCACTCATTCCTTTCACTTCGTTCAAGGCACACATAGTCATGAAACTTGAACAAAATTTATTTTATATTTATAATATCAACC
>CANROR010000045.1 GCA_947632275.1 uncultured Bacilli bacterium
TTCGATTCAACATAACGGTCTATTACAACTATATCACCAGCTTCCAAATGGTCTAAAATGATAGGCGTATTATACCTACGATCAGCCGCATAATAACAACAAGATACTAAAGCATCAACATTTGGTGCGCCTTCGGGAAACCAGCCTTCACCTATATATGATTTGCCTAAATAAGGTCCTCCAATGATTTTACCGGTCGGGGTATCATACTTGGGAAAAGTATAAGGAAAAACTTTTTTCCCATCCGCTTCTAAAGCCGCAATTAATTTTTTGGTTTGGGTTTCTTTACCACTACAATCGGTTCCTTCAATAACAATTAATTTGCCTTTCATTTTAATTCTCCTTTTTTCTCGTATAAAACTATTTCGTAAGAAATTCCATTTTCTTGATTTTTTACTAAAACCCGTCTTTTATAATTAGTTTTGGCAAAGTTGGGAAAATAAGCATCGGCCGGACTTTCCGCTTTGATTTCAGTTAGATATAGCCTTTCGGCATAAGGTAAAAAAGCTTCATATAATTTAGAACCACCAATAACCATGACTTCTTCATCTAATGTCTTCAAATAGTTTAAAAGTTTAGTAAAATCGTGATAAAGAGTACCATAAGGAATTTCTTTAATGCTTTTCGATAACACTAAATATTCCCGATTTTCTAGCCTTTGCGGTAAAGACCGATAAGTATTGGCTCCCATCACGATTTTTTTATGCATCGTTAAATTTTTAAAACTTTGCATATCACCCTTTAAGTGCCAAATAAGTTTATTGTCTTTTCCTAATTCATTATTTTGCCCAATGGCAGCAATCATGCTAATCATATTTTTTTCCTCCTTATTTAGCAATTTCAAATTTGATTGGGCCATGATGCTTATAGTCATTAATTTTTATATCTTTTAACTCTTGAGAATTATCAAATTGATAAAAATCTTTAATATCCGGATTTATCCAAATCTTTGGGGCTGGAAAATCGCCTAATTCTTTATATCTTTTAATTTGTTCTTTAATGCCCTCAATTTGATTAACATAAATATGGGCATCTTTAATACTATAATCAATTTTTCCTGGTTTTAAATTACAAACTTGGGCAATAAGCATTAGTAAAACGGAATATTGGGTAACATTAAAAGGTAAACCTAATGGCACATCGCAACTTCTTTGATGCACCCACATATTTAAATAACCATCCGTTACATCCCATTCCGTAGACCAAACACAACTTGGTAAAACCGCCGTATCTAGATAATCATCTTGCCATAAGGAAATAACTAATCGTCGATCCGTCGGATTTTCTTTTAAGGTTTTAATTAATTTATCCGTCAAATTAAATTTATTTACGATATAACCATAAGCCGTTCCAATGGTATGCGCATATTCTTGACCAAAATCTTTAACAACTTCTTTTTTCACCATTTGGCCATTTTCGCAGACATTTTGCGTCGCATACCATTTGCCATCTTCTTTTATTTCCCATTCGTCCCAAATATGAACATTTCGTTCTTGAAGCCACCGGACATCATTAGACTTTGCTTGATAAATCCAAAGCATTTCTAAAATAGCTTGGCGAAAATAAAGTTGTTTAGTCGTAAGACACGGAAACTCTTTTTGTAAATCAAATTTTAAATGATAACTTGGTATTTTAATAGAATTAATACCGGTCCGGTTTTCAACTTCCTTACCTTCTTTTAAAATAGTTTCACATAATTTAAGATAATCTTGATCCCATTTTGCCATGATAACCTCTAATAATTAAGGGGAAATTTATGCGTTAACGCTAAAACTTCCTTCTTTAGTTCTTCTAATTTAGCTTCATCTTGAGCATTTTTTAAAGCTTGAGCTAAAATATGACCAATTTCTTGAAATTCTTTTTCTTTTAGACCACGGGTTGTCATCGCTGGACTTCCTAATCTAATTCCACTTGTGACAAATGGTTTTTCACTATCATTTGGAATCGTATTTTTATTAACCGTAATATGAATTTTATCGAGTAATACTTCGGCTTCTTTCCCAGTTAAGCCCGTCGCACCTTTAACATCCACTAAAATTAAATGGTTGTCGGTTCCCCCTGAAATAATCCGAAAACCTTCTTCTTGTAAAGTATCCGAAAGAGCTTTGACATTTTTTAAAACTTGTTCTTGATAAGTTTTAAATTCAGGTTGTAAAGCTTCGTAAAAGCTTTGTGCTTTGGCCCCAATCACGTGCATTAAAGGTCCCCCTTGAATGCCAGGGAAAACTATTTTATCAATTTTTTTGGCAATTTCTTCGTCATTGGTTAAAATAATGCCGCCTCTTGGGCCTCTTAAAGTTTTATGAGTCGTTGATGTAACCACGTCGGCATAAGGAACAGGTGATGGATGAAGACCAGTGGCCACTAACCCAGCAATATGAGCCATATCTACCATTAAAAAGGCGCCAATTTCATCACATATTTCTCTAAATTTTTTAAAATCAATGATTCGGGAATAAGCCGATGCCCCCGCGATAATCATTTTAGGTTTTTCAGCTAAAGCTTTTTGACGGACTGCTTCATAATCAATCATTTCCGTTTCTGGATCTACATCATAATCGACGATACAATAATCTTGACCACTAAAAGATAAAGGATGACCATGGGTTAAATGCCCACCATTACTTAAATTCATGCCCATTACTTTATCGCCATGATTAAGTAAAGCTCGATAGACTGCCATATTGGCACTAGAACCCGAATGAGGTTGAACATTGGCATACTTACAACCAAATAATTTTTTTAAATATTCTTGAGCTTGGGTTTCAAAAACATCAATGTTTTCACATCCACCATAATATCTTTTGCCTGGATATCCTTCGGCATATTTATTCGTTAAGATACTCCCTTGTAAAGCTAAAACATCACGAGATGCATAATTTTCACTCGCAATAAGTTCAATATTTTCTTCTTGTCTTTGCCGTTCTTTTTTTAATGCATCGGCTAAAATTTTATCCATTTATTTTTACCTCTCCTTCTTTTAAATTCTTTTCACCTATTAATCTTTTTAATAAATTTAAGCCTTCTTCATGATAAATTCTTTGTGAAGATGCACAATAATCAGTTAAAACAATTGGCCGAATTTTCATTTCCATTAAATCCAATGCTGTTTTTAAAACACAACAATCCGTAGAAACGCCGACAATATAAGCCAAATCAATATTTTCTTTAAGTAAAATTTTTCGCATTTCTTCCGTAATCGCCGAATAAATATTTTTTTCAATTACATAAGTAGCATAATTCTCTAAATTAAAGACCAAATCAATGTCGGGCTTATCTTTTAAATCATGATAATCAATTAACTCTTCAATTTTTTTATCATTATTTAAATATTTCGTGACGATAATGGGCCCTTCGTGATAATTTTTAACTAAATCCTCGATTAAAGGAACTATTTGTTTATTACTATCATTGATAAAACCTTTTTGTAAATCAACTACAATTAAACATTCCATTTTATTTTTCTCCTGCGAGTTTAACGACATTATGAAGGACACTGATAACGGTCATTGGCCCCACCCCACCGGGAATAGGAGTAATTAAAGAAGCCTTATCTCTAACACTTGCAAAATCAACATCGCCAACTAATTTACCATCAATCCGGTTAATGCCAACATCAATTACAATTGCATCCTTTTTTATATATTCGCTCGTAATAAAATTAGGTTTACCAATCGCCACGATTAAAATATCGGCCATTTTTGTAATTGATGCCAAATTTTTCGTTTTACTATGCGTAATAGTAACGGTCGCATCCCGATTTAATAAAGCTAAGGCTAAAGGACGACCCACAATATTACTGCGACCCACGATTACAACATGTTGGCCAGATAAATTAATATGTTCGGCTTCTAATAATTTTATAATTCCTAAGGGCGTGGCCGCTATTACTTTTTCCTTATTAGTGGCTAAAGCTCCGACATTTATAATATTAAAGCCATCAACGTCTTTATTAGAATCAATTAAACTCATAATTTTGGCTTCATCAATATGTTCGGGTAAAGGACTTTGAACTAATATCCCATGCACTTTTGGATCATTATTTAAAGCATTTAATTCTGCGATTAACTCATTTTCGAAAATAGTATCATCAAATTTTTTTAAAATAACTTTTATTCCTAATTCTTCGCCAATTCGCATTTTATTTCTAACATAAATTTCGCTACTAGGATTATTACCCACCAAAATTATAGTTAACGTTGGTATAATACCTTGAGCAATTAAAGCCTTAACTTCTTCTCGTAAATTTTCTTGAAGATGGGTTGCACATTTTTTTCCATCAATTATTTTCATTTCTGGCCTCCTTAAAAAAGTTGTCCTTGGCGAATAATTTTTAAATGTTTATAAGCTTTATCAGTGGCTACCCGGCCGCGGGCCGTTCTTTTAATAAAACCTTCTTGCAATAAAAAGGGTTCAACGACATCTTCGATGGTTGTTACTTCTTCCCCAATTGCTGTAGCAATTGTTTCGATACCCACCGGTCCCCCATTAAATTTGGTAATTAAAGCATTTAAATAATCTATATCAATATTATCTAAACCATATTTATCGACTTTCAAACGGTCTAAGGCTTTTAAGGTAATTTCTAAATTAATAAAGCCATCACCTTCAACTAAGGCAAAATCCCTTACTCTTTTAAATAACCGATTGGCAATTCGCGGGGTTTTCCGACTTCTTTGCGCTAGTTCCATAGCCGCTTCATCATCAATTTGCATATTTAAAACATCGCTCGTTCTTTTAACAATATCTCGAAGTTCTTCATCGGTATAAAATTCTAATTTATTCACTATCCCAAAGCGATCACGTAAAGGCGAAGATAAATCCCCAGCTCTAGTTGTGGCCCCTACCAATGTAAAAGGTGGCAAATCAATTTTAATACTTTTGCTTTTACCTTCATTGCCAATCACAATATCCATTTCAAAATCTTCCATCGCGGGATATAGTATTTCTTCAATATAAGATGGAATGCGGTGAATTTCATCAATAAATAAAACATCACCTGGTTCTAATGTGGAAAGAATGGCCGCCAAATCACCACTTTTTTCAATGGAAGGACCAGTCGCTGTTTTAATTGAAGTTCCCATTTCATTGGCAATAATATGCGCTAATGTTGTTTTTCCTAATCCCGGAGGACCATAAAGCAAAACATGATCTAAGGGTTCATTGCGCATTTTGGCCGCTTCAATAAAAACTTTTAAATTTTCTTTAATTTGTTGTTGTCCCACATATTCGCTTAACTTTTGGGGACGAATATTTTTTTCAAAAATATCTTCATCTTTCAAAGAAGAATCAATAATTCGATCATCCATTTTGGCCCTCACCCTCTTCTAAAGTAATTATACTATAACAAAATAAATTCTTAAAGTTTAAATTTTTTATTCCCAAAATAAATTCTTAAAGTTTAAATTTTTTATTCCTAATTATTTGACAATTTTAAAGACAATTTATTATAATTAAAATAGTTAAAAATGGAAGGAGGTAAAAATGGATACTGCGCAATATAATGAATTAGTTAATTTACTAGTTAATTACTTAAAAATAGCAATACCTATTTTTCTAATTGTTTTAATTGTTCAAATCGTAGCTATGTGGAAGTTATTTAGTAAAGCTGGCGAAGCTGGTTGGAAAGCTTTAATTCCAATTTACAATTTATACATTTATTATAAAATCGCGAGAATACCTAATCTTTATTGGCTTTATTTACTTTTAACGGTTATTTCTGTTATTCCTAACCAAATCGTAGTTTATATTTCCTTAATTGGTATCGTGGCGATTACTATCTATCATTCTTATAAATTATCTACGGCTTATGGCCATGGTGTTGGTTATACATTTGGTTTATTATTCTTAAATACGATTTTCCTATTAATTTTAGGATTCGGTTCATCAGAATATAAATTAGAAAAATAAAAAGTGGTCCAACCACTTTTTTTATGCCTAAATTTATCTTTTCAACTGTAATTTTTTAGTCTTATCTTTGATAAAAACGAATTTAACATTGGAACATTCTAAATATTGAATATGGTCATTATAATATAAAAATTTAGAAAAAATAAACCTAAGATTAGGATTAAAATAACCTATTAAATTATTTTCGCTATCTAACCATAAAATTATATCTTGCGCTTTGGTTTTTATAATTACCTTTTTTAATTTCTTTTCTCTTAAAATAATTATATTTTTAATTTTTCCAAAATTATTAACAAAATTATCTTTAAGTGAATCATCAATTAATTCTATTCTTTTATATTTTAAATCTAAAAGATAATAATCAAATAATAAAAAGCGTTCTTTAGCCAAATGATAGACATGCCGATCTTTAATTACAATATTATTGGGACAATATAAAACTTGATTAAGATAATAGTTATATTTATAGTATTTACCATCACCGGCTAAAGCATATTTAGGAATATTTAGACTTTTATTAATAGACATTTGTTTGATACCATAAGTTTTAGCAAAAGCCTTAGTTAAACCAGGCACAATATTGTCTAAATTATTAGCAAAAGTACAATCCGGATTCCGAACCCCATCATTATAACGGTTTTTAATCGAAAGCAAATTGCCCACATTTCGATAAAATTGTAAGCAAATAACGGATGTTCCATATGCATCCTGGCGATTAGGTTTAGAAAAATTTTCTCTTTTTAATGTTAAGGCATCATGCCGGACCGCGAAAAAAATGCGACATCTTTTAATTCTCGTAGGATCATTAAAAGTACAAAGTTGTTCTTTTGCCGTATAATATTTTTTAAATTGAGCAATTTCTTCATTAGTCTTGCATTCAAATAAATCATAACCCACGCTAGCTAATAATTCTTGAGGTGTTTTTAAAACCTCTATTTTTTCATCATATGTAATAAAACTATAAATATAATCTATAAAATTATCTAATAAATCGGCTTTTTTTAAGTCCGGAAAAAGCACATGACTTGACGCAAAATGTTTTAGTAAAATTCCAGATAATTTGCCATTTTCTTCCAAAATCGTGGCAAAATGCATCCGACAAAAATGCATCATTTCTTCGCCAAATTGCTTTTTTATTATTTTTAAATCTTCACTCATAATAAACATCCCTTTTTACAAAATTAGAGCCTATTATAATACGAAATACCAAATTTTACAATAATTACCAGTTACCAATTATTACGTTTTTAAAAAGATAAATGCCGGGTACCATATTTATAGGTGATTAAGGTGAAAAAATTTCTAATATTTTGTATGACAATGCTTTTTCCTTTAAATGTTTTCGCTTACTCCAATTATATTATCCCGGGTGGCGATACTTTAGGCATTGAAATTAATAGTAAAGGCATAATGGTCATTGGCTTTTATGAAATAAACGGGAAATACAACAAAGGAAATCCTGAGCTTAAAGCCGGTGACTATATAATTAAAGTAAATAATAATGAGGTCGCCAATATCAGTGAATTAACGAAAAATATTGAAAATAATGTGACAAGTAAAAAAGTTGAAATTACTTTTTTACGAAATAATCAAGAAAAAAAGACAACTCTAGATTTAATTGAAGATGATGGCCTTTTTAAAACAGGACTTTATGTTAAAGATAACATCACGGGGATTGGTACTCTTACCTATGTTGATCCCGAGACTCATATCTATGGCGCTTTAGGCCATGAAATAATTGAGGCCACCACGAGTAATATTGTCGAAATCAAAGATGGCAGTATTTTTCGAAACTCCATTACTAGTATCGATAAAAGTTCCAATGGTAATGCCGGCAGTAAAAATGCCAAATTTTATTACAATACGAAATATGGCACCATCGAAAAAAATACCAAATTTGGTATTTATGGGCAATATAATAAATCGATCGCTAATAAAGAAAAACTAGCCGTGGCCGATCCGAGCGAAGTTAAAATTGGCGAAGCTGAAATTCTAACTGTTTTAAAAGATGAAACCATTAAAAATTATAAAATTGATATTACGGCGATTAATGAAGATACGCAAGTAAAAAATATTTCTTTTAAATTGGATGATCAAGAATTAATTGCCGCCACAGGCGGAATTGTTCAAGGTATGAGTGGTTCGCCAATTATTCAAAATAACAAAATAATTGGGGCCGTTACCCACGTAATTATTGATAACCCTTTAACGGGTTATGGCATCTTTATTACAACAATGCTCGAAGAAGGTGAAAAATAGAGCTATAAGGTTTCTATTTCACTAGGAGTTGAAACTTCTTCAGTTACAGTTTCTTCTAAAACATCGGGATTAAGAGTATCATTACTATTAACTTTACCAATGAAAGCATTCTTTAATTCCGTATCATTTTCATCAATGTCATCTTCGACATCGATAACTCTAAATATTTCATCAATTGAAGTTAAACCTTCAATAACTTTATCTAAGCCGTCTTGTAAAAGTGATGATACATCACTTTTTTTATACACATAATGCCGTAATTCTTCTTTAGGGGCATTATTAACAATCGCATCCCTAACCTCTTGATTAATAAGCAAAATTTCGTGTAAAGCAATTCGGCCTAAATAACCATGAATACAATCATTACAACCATTTGGTGCATAAATCTTTTCGACATCTTTGCCTAAAGCTTGCTTAAATAAAACCTTTTCATAAGGGGTTGTTTCTCTTTCCGTCCGACATTTAGGACATAATCTTTTAACTAATCTTTGCGAAATTATCCCTGACAAAGCACTACCTAATAGGTATCTTTCAACATCCATATCGAGTAATCTTTCAATCGTCGTTAAAGAGTTATTGGTGTGGATCGTTGATAAAACTAAGTGCCCAGTTATAGAGGCCCGAACGGCAATCCGCGCGGTTTCATTATCCCGAATTTCCCCAATCATTATAACATCGGGGTCTTGCCGTAAAATACTTCTTAAAGTATTCCCGAATGTAAGGCCAATTTCGCTCATTACTTGAACTTGATTAATACCAGGAATCTTCATTTCCACGGGATCCTCAACCGTAATAATATTTCTTTCCACGGTATTTAATATTTGAAGCATCGAATATACAGTCGTTGATTTACCACTACCAGTAGCCCCAGTTACCATAATAATACCATTAGGTAAACTAATTAATTTTTTTATTTTTTCTAAATTTCTTTCCGAAAGGCCTAAAGTTTCTAAACCTTCACTACTCATTTTATAATTAAGAATCCGAATAACTATTTTTTCGCCATCAATTATTGGCAAACTAGAAACCCGAAGGTCTAAGTCAATATCTTCAGTTAAATTTTTGATAGCGCCATCTTGAGGAAGACGCGTTTCGGTAATATTCATACCACTAATAATTTTAATTCTGGTTAAAAGATTTTTTTTAACAAAATTGGGAACTTTTGCATATTCCAAAAGTTCACCATCGATCCGGATACGCACATTTAAAGCATCTTCGGTGGGATCAAAATGAATATCGGACGCATTTCGATTGATAGCATCGATAATCATTTCATTAACAATATCAACTACTGGTTTATTTTCATAGTCAAAATCTCTAAACATGAGTATCACACAATCCTTTATTCTTTAATAATTATACTATATTGTTTTTCTTATCGCAATATTTTATTTTTCAAAAAACTTATTTTAAGTAACTATTCAGACTAAGTCATGTCAAAACGAGAGCATTATAAAGAATTTGCTCTCTTTTTAATTAAATAAAGTT
>CANROR010000046.1 GCA_947632275.1 uncultured Bacilli bacterium
GAAGATTTAGTAGAATTAGCCCAAAATGTAAATGAAGAAGGAAAGCACTATGAAGGAGAATACTTTGTCTTAACGAAAGATTTAGATTTTACTAACGAAGAAGATTATGAAAATGCTCAAAGAACCGATTATGGTGATATAAATGGTAATCGTCTGATAGAACCATTGATTACGGAACTTACTACTGAAAAAGGATGGAAACCAATAGGAAATGTAGTTGAAAATTATTTTGGAGGAATATTTGACGGAAAAGATTTTACAATATCAAATATACATCAAAGTAATACTATAGCCCCAAGTGGACCCGTAGGATTATTTGGAACGATAAATGGAGCTACAATAAAAAATTTAACATTAACCGGTGTTAATGAAGCAACAGTATCAATAGGCGGAGGCGGAATAATAGGAAAAGTATATGGAACAACAAGATTAGAGAATTTAAACAATGAAGTAAATGTAAGTAGTCCAATAGGGGAAGATAGTATTGGAGGAGTACTTGGTGCATCCGGCGAAAATGCAAATTTAGAAATAATAAATAGTACTAATAAAGGAGTAATAAGTGGCAGTAATAATGCCGGGGGAATAGTTGGATATACAAATGGTACGCTAACTATAGATAATTGTATAAATTATGGTGAAATAGTAAATGCGGTAGGTTCATATGCGGGAGGATTAATAGGCCAAGATAATGCTACCACAAATAAAACCACAATAACAAATTCTCATAATGAAGGTCAAATAATTACCAATCGTACTACCAATACAGGTGCTAATATAGGCGGTTTTGTTGGAAGAATAAATGGTGAATTAAAAATAGAAAATAGTTATAATAAAGGTATTGTAGAAAACCAAAAAACTACATATACAAGTAGTGTAAATGTAATACTTGGTGGTTTGGTAGGCTATATTGTTTCTAATACTGAATTTGGAGTAATTATAAATAATTGTCATAACGAAGCAATAATAAGAAATGGAAATTTAACAGGTGGTATAATAGGTGCTATATATGGTAGAACTAAACCAATTATAGTGGCTAATTGTTATAATACTAATAATATTATTGGTAAAAATATTTCAACGGGTGACACATATACACCTTCTTTAGTAGGAAATGCTCATACTACGCTACTATATATATTAAATAGTTATAACACTGGGAAAATAACTACTACTGGATCGGCTAGTGGCTTAGTACATGCTACGCATGAGACAAAATTGAATGTTATAAATAGTTATAATGCCGGGAATCAAACTGCATCAGGTTCCTGTAGTAATCAGGCCATGGCTAATGGATGGGATACAACTAGACAAATAAAAAGTACAATAAAATTAACTAATACATTTGGAGTTGGAACGTGTAGTGGTACAAAAACATTCGGTGTTGGATGGTTTAATCAATCATCTGGAACTATAACCAATTCATATTATCCTAGTACGTATTCAACTGCTTTAGGTGCTCAAATAACTACTGGGGGAACTTCAATGACCCTTGCCAACATGAAAAAACAAAGCTTTGTAGATACCTTAAATAAAAATACGGCTTCTATGGATTTAAGTAGTGATTTAGATGGTTATCCTTTAAAACTATGGGAATTAGGAAGCGACAATATTCCTACCTTTGCCTATGATATTAAAGATATAAGTGGAAGAGGAAATAATGCTTTAGATTTTTCAGAAAGTAAAACAAATGAAGGGATAGTCACTGGTACTAAAGGTTATGTTAATGCCGGATTTGTAAAATACAATTTTGGTGATAGCTTATCTTACGTAATAAGATTAAAATTTAATAACTTAAATGCCAAGCAATATATTATGGGAAATTGGGAAAGTGCTGGTGGCGGCATGTCTATAAATGATGATAATACAATTTATGCAAGTTTTTATGGGGCGGACTTAGCAACCCCGGCATATGTAACTACAAATAATTCAAAAACAGTTGTTGATTCAGACAAATGGTATACGTTAATAGCCACGGTTGATGGTACTAATATAAAAGTATATATAAACGGAGTTGAAGAAATTACTAGTGCCTTAAAAGGAAAAATAAAACCTAGTGTTGCGCCTTTAGTGTTTGGAGGTAATGCCCGATCAATGCGAGATTCAGCATCTGTTATGACAGATTATACAAATCTTTTGGTAAGTGACGTATTGGTATTTGATCGAGCTTTAACGGCGGAAGAAATTGCCCAAAATTATGTCGATATACCTAATCCAGAAAATAAAGATGAATTATTAGCTTGGTATAAATTTAGTTAAAAAAGTTTAAAAAAAGCTTGAATATATATATATATATATATAATTAGGGTGAAAGTAGGATTTAGCTCATGAAAAGAAAAATAATTTTTACTATACTTTTAATATTAATAATATCAATAACAATAAGTCTTTTAAGAATGAAAAATTTAAAAAGTAATTTCAAAAATAATATAAGTGAAAATACTAAATTTATCAGTATTATGGTTCAAGACGAAGAAGGTCATTATCAAGAAAGGGATGCTGAATTTAGTAAAGAAGGTTATCATTTTAATTCTAACAGAAGTAAATGTTTAAATGATAGCAAATTAAAATTTGAAGATAATAATTTAATTGTTGAAAGTACCAAATCGGATAAATGCTATGTATATTTTGACAACAATAATTTTGTTGAAGATTTATCAGGCAATGGCAATCATGGTAAAAATAAGAATGCTTTATGGCAAACTAATGGCCTTGTTTCAGGAGATGAAGCAAATTATTATGGCTTTGTTGATTGTGGGTTAGCTAATTATGATTTTAAAGATACTATTTCTTATATTGTAAGATTAAAATTTAATAAATTTACGGATAATGAAGCTATATTAGGAAATTGGGATGAAAGTGGTTCTGGAATTTTTTTGTTTCATAATCAATTTGGGTTAAATTTTGCTAATAACAATAAATTTACGCCAGCATATTCTGATGTTGAAACTATAGATTACAATTGGCATATTTTTGTTGGTACTTTTGATGGTGATGATATTAATTTATATATTGATGGAAAATTAGTTAAAACGCAAATAATTGATAGTCATAAAAATATTGATATTTCATCATCACCAATTGGTTTAGGAGGAGATATTTCTGGCTCAGGAGTGACTCATCCTAGTTATGCAACATATGGTGAAGCATTAGTGTTTGATCGCATTTTAACAAGTGAAGAAATAACGAAAGATTATACAAATGAAATTAATCCTACTAATAAAGACAAATTATTATTATGGTACAAGTTTGATTAATATTTTTTAAAAATTTAAAATTCCAAAATAGCTTGTCAAAGCTTCTTTTTTTCTTTACAATATTTTTGAGGTGTTTTTATGGCAGGAACGCTTACGCATAATAAATTTGCATATGATATATATAGTGAATTAAAAGATTTAAATTTAGTTAAAGATTATTTTATTGTCGGCAATCAAGGCCATGATTTATTAATGTTTATGCGTCTTTGGGAATATCCTTTAAGAAGAAAAAGAGAAAAAATGGTTGATATTCTTCAAGAAGTAAATATTACTAATTTAGTTAAAAATTTAAAAGGTAAAAGTTTAGAAACTAAAAGCTTTATGGCCGGTTATCTAGCTCATGAACTTTTAGATCGCAAGGTTCATCCTTATATCAATAAAATATGTGATAATGATGACGATCATGGTTTATTTGAAAGTATCATTGATTATAAAATTAATGATATGTCTCATATTAAGAGGATTTTACCGGTTAAAGTAGCTTTAACTCCAACATTTATCCAAGAAATCACAGATATATTTAACCAAACCTTTAAAGATGATATTTATAGTAAAATTATTTTAAAAAATATTAATAATGTAGCTCATTTTATTAAATTATATCGAATAGATAAAACGGGAATCAAAAGTTTAGGTTATCGTTTAATCGGAATAAATTATTTGGGTTATCATTTCTCCGAAAAAGAATTAAGTATTAGTAGCAAACATTTTTTAAAACTATATAATGAAGCAGTAAAAGAAGTAACTAGTTTTTTAAAAGATGTGATAAAATAGGATTGTGATGAATAATGAAGTTGAGTAAAAAGGGTAAAATTATTATAGCTTGTAGTTTAATAGTTGTCATATTAAGTGTTTTATTTTTAACAATTAAGACCGTTAAAATTACATTAATAGGCGAAAATAAGATTGATTTATTATTAAGTGAAGAATATGAAGAAAAAGGGTTTAAAGCGCAAGAATGTCATTTATTTATTTGTTTTGATATCACGGATAAAGTTGAAATTAATAATCCCATTGCGACAGATAAAATTGGGACTTATGACATTATCTATGGCGTAAAAGCTAATAATAAAACTTATGAAATTAAAAGAACAGTTAATATTTATGAAAATGTGGCGCCAACTATTGAACTAAAAGGAAGTTCAGAAATTAATGCTTGTTTAGGTCATCCTTACGAGGAAGAAGGTTTTATCGCTACGGATAATTATGATGGCGATATCACTAGTAAAGTAACTAAAGAATATAAAAATGATGGTATTTATTATCAAGTTGTAGATTCTTCGAATAATGTGGGAGAAATAATTCGAAAATATAATTACGTTGATCAAGAAAAACCAACGCTTACCTTAAATGGCGAAGAAACAATATATTTAGCCAAAGGCGAAACTTTTACGGATCCGGGAGCAAAAGCTAATGATAATTGCGATGGCAATTTAACTAACAATATCCAAGTAAAAGGAAGCGTTGATACTTCGCAAGGTGGTACTTATACTTTAACTTATATCGCCAAAGATGCTTTAGGAAATGAGACGAGTAAAGAAAGAAAAGTTATTGTCTATGATTTTGAAACTAAAGATTTAAATACTTATATGACGAGTTTAGAAGCTTATATTAAAGTAAAGGGATATAAAGTCAGTATTGGTTATTATAATATTAATAAAGATTATACTTATAAATATAATGCGGATAAAATTTATTATGGAGCTAGTTTAATTAAAACGTTAGATGCCTTATATGTTTATGAAAAAATGAATTTGACGGATAATTTAAGAGCTTTAGTTAAACCGACAATTGAAAAAAGTGATAATAATACGCACCGGAAACTAGTCGAAATCATTGGAATTAATAATATTCGGGAATATGGGAAAAGCATGGGCGCAACCCAAATATTAAATCGTTATGCTTCCGATTACTATGGTAATACGATTGTCGATGACCAACTTATTTATATGAAATATTTATATAATTTTATTAATAATGAAAGTGTTGATGCGGCCAAAAGAGAAGAATTAAAAAATTATTTTATTAATAAATTTAATAAATATTTAAAATTTGATGGGGCTCCAACGATTATGCATAAATATGGTTATTATAGTGTTTATTATCATGATGTTGGCATCGTCTTAGATAATGAACCATATATTGTCGTTATTTTAACCGAAGAAGCGACCCATGATTTTAAAATTGTGACCGATTTGTCGGAAAAAATATATTATATGCATAAACTAGTGTAAAAACTCTTGTTTAAATTTTTAAATGTGTTAAGATGGGGTTAAGAAAGTAATGAGGTTTTATTATGGAAGAAGAAAAGAAAATGTATCGGTTAAGATATTCTGATCCTAATAATCCTCACCAAACTAGCCTTAAATATCCCGTTTTTACTTTACCCAAGAATATAAGTGAAGAAGAAGCCTTTTTAATATTATCTTATTTGATTGATAATATCTCGAATACTTATAGTTATGATACTACCAAGAATACCGATTTATTAGTCGAAATGTTAAATCTTTTAATATTTACTAATTGGCATTTTGTGAAAGTTAGTGAAGGTACGCTTAACTATCAAAATGTAATTGAACTATTTATTATTCATAATCGGGAAAATAAATTTGGTTATGATCGCGTACATAATGCTTATTTTGATTGGTATACGCCTAATGTTTCTAAAGAGATAATTGAAAATATTTTAGCCAAAATCGAAGAAATTCCCGACAATAAATTAACTTTAAAAAAAATATAACTTTTAATCCGAGTTATATTTTTTTAACTTATATTCTTGGTCAAAGGTATTAACGGTAACTTTAGTTATGGTAATATTTTCTTTTAGTTTCCCGGATTCCTCATCTTCTACGGTTGCCATATTTTCAATTTTTTTAATGATATCCATTCCTTTAGTAACTTTGCCAAAAGCCGCATATTTATTATCTAAAGAAGTTTTGGCTTGATCACTTAAAACGATAAAAAATTGACTACCGGCCGAATTATAATCAGTACTGCGAGCCATCGAAATTACACCTGTAGTGTGCGATAAAGTATTATTAAAGTTATTAGCTTTAAATTCTCCAGCAATTGTATAACCAGGGCCGCCATAGCCATTACCTAAAGGATCCCCACCTTGTAAAACAAAACCAGGTACTAAGCGATGGAAGGTAAGGCCATCATAAAATCCATCTTGGATTAAAGTAACAAAGTTAGCAACGGTATTTGGGGCCACATTCGAATAAAGCTCAATTTCAATCGTCCCATAGTTTTCAATTTCCATGGTTACTAAAGGATTTTTACTGCAACCGGTAAGGAAAAGTAAACCTACCATAAATATAATAATTTTTTTCATAATCGCTCCTATCTTTATAATTATATCGTAAAATTAGGCGATTCGACAATTAATTTAAAAAAATTTTTATATAATTTAATTGGGTGATAATATATGCGCGTTAAAGTAATTGATGAAGCTCATGAAAAAGATTTAGAGAAAAGCGTTAATGCCTTTCTTTCGTCAGGAGATTTTGATATAATAGATATCAAATATCAAGTAGCAATTGGTGTTTGTGGAGAAGAACAACTATATTGTTTTAGTGCAATGATTATTTATAATTAAAAAAATACCCGAAGGGTAATTTTTAAAGCATATACATATTAGTTGTGTTAGTATCGTAATCTTCGATTAAAGTAGAATTTTGTTCGAGTTTAGTTATACGGTGATCAAGCCGATTTATTTGTCTTTCCATTTTGGCTAAGCGGCTTTCTAAATCACTTGATTGACTGGACATCATGTTAGGATTAGGTCCGGCATAAAAAGAATTGTAAGCCGTCCCGGCTTGGTAAGGCATTTGGGGCATATTCATGTTAGGATCATAATTTTGGGCATACATATTTGATTCACTGAAAAATGAGTTACGATTTTTTTTCATATTTCCTCCTATCAACATTATATGTTACTTTAAAGGAAGTGTTATAAATGCGGATGCGAAACCCGAAAGATAAAGAGGAAGTACTGGCTAGTTGTAACTTTTATTATACCGAAGAAGGTTTTTCTAATTCTAATCCTATCCATTTAGAAATTGGGATGGGCAAGGGCCAATTTATTTTACAAATGGCTTTAAAATATCCCAATATTAATTTTATTGGGGTAGAAAAATATGCCTCGGTGGCAACTTATGCCATTAAAAAAATTGCCCCTTATCAATTACCTAATTTAAAAATATTAATTATGGATGCCAAGAATTTAAATGAAGTTATTGACCATAAGATTGCGTGTTTATATCTAAATTTTTCCGATCCATGGCCCAAGAAAAGACACGCTAAAAGAAGATTAACCTCGGCAGAATATTTAAAAAGCTATGATGCGTTATTTATAGATCAATGTGTGATTAAACAAAAAACGGATAATGATGATTTATTTGTTTTTAGTTTAGAATCCTTACAAAATTATGGTTATAAAATCACCGAACTTAGTTATGATTTACATCAAGAAAATAGTGATAATATTTGCACGGAATACGAAGAAAAATTTCGCAAACAAAATATCAAAATAAAATATTTAAAAGCGGTCAAGTAAAGCTTGACATTATTTGACTTGAATTAATTTAAAGTTTATTTACAAGCTATTTTTATCTTGTTAAGATATTTATAAGAATGAGGAGTTTTGAAATGAAAGAAAAAGTAGTAACCAATTTTAAATATATATTTGTAGTTATTTTAGTAGTTGTTTTGTTTTTGTCTTTTCAAGTTGGTGCATCGAAAGAAACCAAAGTTCAAGATGTTGATTATCTTTATTTGTCTGATCTTGACTGGCAAAGTGCGAAAAGTTCGTGGAATGATAAACGAGCTTTAAAGAAAAATGAAAATGAATCAGGAAATTTAATATCATTAATTATTAACAAAGAAGAAACTTACTTTTTAAAAGGCATCTTTGCTCATGCTTCTAGTGAAGTAGTTTATAATTTAAGTAATTATAATTTTGATACTTTTGCTACTTATGTCGGAGTAGATGCTTCGCGCGGTGCCAGTGGGAATGGCGTAAAATTTTCGATTTTAGTTTCTCATGACGGAAATGAATGGATTACTAGAAAGACCACGGATGTATTAAAAGGTAATATGGAAGCGGTCTATATTGAAGAAGACATTAAGGGGTATGAGTATTTAAAACTTGTGGCTAACCATAATGGTGATCAATCGAGCGACCATTCCGTTTACGCGGGCGCTATTCTTTATAAAAGAGATGTTTATAAACCTAATACGAATACTAAAGTAGATTTTATTAAAACCGTTGATGAATATGACCAAGAATTAATGAATAAAACGGAAGAACAAATAATTAATGATGAGTCTTTAGAATTAAAATTACTACAAAGAACTTTAGTAAAAAAAGTGACTTATTCGCTTATTCAAGCATATGCCACGGGTGATAAAGAAAATGCCGAATTTTTAGAATGGTTATTTGAAGATCATGATTTATTAAAAGCTTATATGCTAGGTGGCGATCCCGAAGGTAGTTACATTAAAGCTTTTGAAGTTTTCAAAAAATTACGAAAAGCACATCCCGACGATTTAGATGATCCGGTGTTTTTGAAAATGATGATGGCTATTTCCTTAACTTATTCTACGGATGTTAATTTCTGGCAAACGGCCAATAAACCGGTGGAACCGGAAAGAACGCCATCAGATGCTTTAGACCGTTATGACGTAATTAAAAAATTATATTTAGGTTCATATGCCGAAGTCGATGGTGTAAGTACCGCTTTTGACAAAGATTTATTTGCTAAATTAGAAATTGAAGAAATGCGTTGGGTAGTTAATAACCGGATAAGTGATGTGGAAATACCTTGGTTAAACTGGTTTACCCAAAAAACATTAAAAAAGCAAACTAAATACACGGGTAATTATATGGACCCATATACGTATATTGCTTATAATTCTGGTTGGTATTACGAAGATGAAGGATATTACAAGAATACTCGTTCTTATTGTGCTCCCAATACTTTAAATAAATTAAATGGTTCATATACGCGGGGTAGTGATTGCGTTGATATGTATGGTCTAGATGATTGGAATATTCCGCATGGCCCTAATACTCCTTTAAGATTATGGATTGTCTGGGAAGAAGATGGTGTCTGTGGCTCTCTTGCTGGTACGGGTTCTAATATTGAAATGGCCTATGGTAAAC
>CANROR010000047.1 GCA_947632275.1 uncultured Bacilli bacterium
GTTGTTGTTGCATTGGTAACATTGGGCCGACCGGACCAACCGGACCGGCAGGACCGGCTACTATTATGATTGGTACAACGACCACGGGTGTTCCAGGCAGTGCGGCCACTGTCACTAATAGTGGAACCAGTGAAAATGTCGTTTTAAACTTTTCTATTCCCCAAGGTATCACCGGACCGACTGGACCTATAGGGCCAACGGGGCCAACCGGACCAATTGGACCTACTGGTGATATTGGACCTACCGGGCCAACCGGGGCAACAGGGGCTACGGGCGAAGTTGGCGCCACCGGACCGGCACCAACCTTAGCAATTGGGCCAGTTACGACCTTAGAGCCCGGCGAAGAGGCTACGGTTGCAATCACCGGAAATGATGGAGCTTATACTTTAAACTTTTCTATTCCCCAAGGCGCAACAGGAGCTACGGGTGAACAAGGGCCAACCGGTAATGGTCTAGCCGCTTATGGTGGCTTATATAGCACCAACCCAACCGAAAGTGTAACATTAAACGATACAACGATTGGTAATGAAATACCAATGGCAGGAACAATGGCAACTAGCAATACAGAAGCTGCTACTAACAATATTACAGTTCAAGAAGGTGGCGATTATGCCATAACTTATTCTATTACTTTCACACCTAATGCGCAAATAAACAATCTAGAATTTTCCGTTCGTAGCAACGAAACCGACCTACCCGCTTCGACTGTCTCTGCAACCAATGTAACAACTGCTACAACTTATAGTGGTACATTCATCACTAATTTAGATGCTAATGCCGCAGTGGATATGGCTTTAACTGACCAAGCAGGTACAGGTACAGTTACGGTATCAAATGCCAATCTTAGTGTGCAAAAACTTGATGCTACCACACCTGCAGTTTAAAAAAGCGCTAGTTATCTAGCGTTTTTTTCTTGGTTTAAATATTCTTCAATACTTTGATTGATGGGAATATTTTTAATTAATTTATACAAAAATATAATTTCGACGGCTTCCGTATATGATTTACGAGCTAAAAATTTCGCAAAGCCTTGAACATCTTCATTGTTAATATATTCATAATAAGCATCGGTTTCTTCTTCGGTTATTAAGACGGGTGGAAAACCCGATTTCATTAAATTAACATTTAAAAGTAACCTGGATATTCTTTTATTACCATCTTCAAATGGATGAATTCGCATAAAAGCAATATGAAACATCGCTTCTTTTTCAAAGACATTTTCTAAAGCAGACCAAACATTATAATAATTATCGAGCAACGTATACATTTCAAAATAGATACGATTCGGAGGTGTCACAGTCCAATTGGCTTTTGTTCCCGCATCAACATTTATTTTTCGAAAATTAGCAATGCCATCTTTAGCATTTATAATATTGGCAATTTTTTGAATTTCACTTGTTCCCATTTTTTCGGTCGGAAAAGCCGAAGCCATTCGAAAAGCTTCTAATAAACTATCAATCATTTCTTTTCGTTTAAATGAATCCTCACTTTTTTCAACATCTTCGATTGAATAAACAAAACGGTCTAAAAAATAATCAATATATTCTTTTGTAAAATTAGCGTCTTTCATTAATTCGCGATAGATTTCGATAATATTTGAATTATTTAACATTTTACCACCACCTTTATTATAGCATTTATCACTAATAATTGCATAAATTTTAAAGAAAGAAGGAATTTATGAAAATATGCGTTTATGCCATAAGTAAAAATGAAGAAAAATTTGTTGATCGGTGGTATGAATCAATTAAAGACGCTGATGGTATTTATGTCGTGGATACGGGTTCAACTGATAAAACCGTGGAAAAATTAAAAAAAAATCATATTCAGGTTTTTGAACAAAAGATTGAACCTTGGCGCTTTGATAATGCCAGGAATCTTTCCCTAGACTTAGTTCCTAGCGATACCGATATATGTATTTGCCTAGATCTAGATGAAGTTATGCTTCCCGGTTGGCGCGAAAATATTGAAAAAATTTGGCAAGAAGGAACAACGCGGCTTCGGTATATTTATAATTGGTCTTTAGACGAATTTGATCAACCTAAAGTAAGTTTTTATTCCGAGAAAATTCATTGTCGTAATAATTTTCGTTGGGTAAATCCCGTCCATGAAATTTTAAAATATGAAGGCGAAGAAAAACAAATATATACCAATGATGTTATTATTAATCACTACCCTGATTCTCAAAAATCTCGAAGTAGTTATTTACCTTTATTAGAACTTTCCGTGAAAGAAAATCCTAATAATGACCGCAATATGCATTATTTAGGTCGCGAGTATATGTATTATGGCAAATGGAATGAGGCTATTGATACTTTAATTAAACATCTTAAACTTAAAAATGCTACTTGGAAAGATGAACGTTGTGCCTCAATGCGGTTTATTGCCCGTTGCTATAAAAATTTAGGGAGATTTGATGAAGCGGAAATGTGGCTTAACAAAGCGATTAAAGAATGCCCTTACCTAAGAGATCCTTATGTGGAAATGGCGATGCTTAAATACCTCCAAGAAGATTGGCAAAGCCTAATTACTTATGCCGAAAAAGCTTTAACCATAACGAAAAACGAAAAAACTTATATTAATGAAGTATTTAGTTGGGATGAAACAATTAATGATTTACTAGCCATTGCTTACTTTAATCTTCATGATATTGATAAAGCCATTAAAAATGCCAAAGAAGCTTTAAAAATAAATCCGCATAATGAAAGAATTAAAGAAAATTTAAAGATATTTAAAGATACCAAAAAGAAAGAGAATTCAACTAACTAAAAAAAGTTTCTCAAAAGAAACTTTTTTACATTTTACTTACTTGATAAATTTCAACATCGACAGATGTTTCTTGACCAAATAAATCAATCATAATATTTAGCCGATTATTTTCTAAGTCAATATTTTCAACTGTCCCAGACATACCAACGAATGGACCATCAACAATACTTACTTTATCACCAACATTAAGTTCTTTTTCGGCATTAACACGACTCATACCCATGCTTGCTAAAATTCGATCAATTTCTTGAGGTAAAAGTGGTGTTGGTTTAGCACCTTTACCAGAGGAACCAATAAAGCCTGTAACCCCTGGAGTATTTCGAATCATAAGCCATGCTTCATCGGACATAATCATTTCGACTAAAACATAACCAGGAAACATTTTTTTAACTTTTTCTTTGCGAACTCCGTTTTTAACTTCGACTTCCGTCGTTTCCGGAATTATAACGCGGAAAACACTATCTTGCATGCCCATGGATTCAATCCGAGCTTCTAATTTTTCTTTTACTTTACTTTCATGACCAGAATAAGTATTAACAACATACCATAATTTTTGATTATCCATTAGACAAACATCCCCTTTATTAAAGACATAATGAAATTAAGTGCAAGGAAAAATATACAAATGAAAAGACAAAATACTAGAGTCGAAATCGTATATTTAGCCACTTCTTTTAAAGAAGGCCATTTAACTAATTTCATTTCCTTTTTTAATTTTTTTAAATAACTTTCTTTCTTAACTTTGGTAACTTTTTTTTCGTTCTTTTTTGCTTTTACTTTAGCTTCTTTAGCCATTTAAAAACCTCCATTTAAAAAAACACTTTCGTGTTTCACCAATAATATAGCATAAATAATAATGATATTCAAGAAAATTTTAATCATTTTTATTCTTTTTTAAGATATCTTTAATTTTGGCTTTAATTCTTTGCATCGCATTATCAATTTGCTTGGGATTTTTTTGCATCATAATAGCAATTTGCTTATAATTATAGCCATCTTGCATATATTGAAAAACTTGGCTTTCTAATTTCGATAAATTTTCATTAATATTAGCTAGTAGTTCTTCAAAATTTTCATGATTTAACATTGTATCTAAGGGATCCGTATCTTTATCACTAATTATATCGCCAAGTTTCGAACCAAAGCGATCATACATATAATCTAGGGAATAAGCATCTTTCATTATCGTATTTTTCAAACGATTAGCTTTAATAATTAATTTTTTAATTCTTCGTTCGACACACAAACTAATAAAAGTTGGTAGTGAAGCTTTAGCATCCGGTTTATAAGAAGTTAAGGCATCAGAAAAACCTAAAAGCGCTTCACTATGTAATTCTTTAAGGTCAATGTTACTTTTCAGAGCAATCCTTTTATATTTATTAATATTTATATCAATAACAAAATTATATTTTTCATACAAAATATTTTTAGCATCTTCATTTTCTTCTAAATAAAGCATATAAAGTTCTTCATCATTTAAATCTGTAATCAATTTTAATCCCTCATTCCATAGATAAGAATTCCCGTCGCTACCGAAGCATTTAGGCTTTCGGCTAAAGTAGTCATCGGAATTTTAATTATTTCATCACAATTTTCCTTAACTAAATGGCTTAAACCTTTTCCTTCATTGCCTATTACTAAAACTTTTTTTGGCGCATAATTAACTTCTTGATAATTCGTTCCCTTCATATCGGAACCATAAAAATAATAATTTTCTTTTTGAAGTTTTTTCATGGTATCGACTAGATTACTAACCATTACAATTTTAATATTTTCAATAGTTCCAGCACTTGTTTTAACTACTGCATCCGTCACTTTTACGCATCTATCTTTAGGAATAATAATCGTTTTTATCCCGGCGGCCACACAAGTTCGAATAATCGCCCCCATGTTATGCGGATCTTCTAAATGATCAAGCATTACTAAAAAATCGCCTTCAATATCTTTAAAAGTATAATATTCGTAATCATAAATATCTAAAACGACGCCTTGATGCAAGCCTTTTACCATTTTATCCAAAACCTTTTTAGGTACTAATTCATACTTAATTTTATTTTCTTTTAAATAAGCAATAATTTCTTTCCGTGATGTATAAACTTTTTTAATTTTATTTGTCTTTGTTTCTTTTAAAACATTTAAACCATATGTTAACATTTGTATTCCCTCTTTAATTGCTAATATTATAGCATAAACTAAAAATTTTTAACAAGTTTTCCCTTATTTATTATTTTCTCGTTATTAAAACACATTCTCGATTATTAATCGGGCCTAAAGAAAAATCTTTTGTAGTTTCCGAGAATAATCTTTTTAAAGTTACTTTTCGATTATGAGTAAATGGTTTATTTAAAATAATTTTAATTTCTTTATCGTGAATATATTCATCTTTATCTAAATAGTATGGATCGAATATATAAGCATATTTATTTTTAATTTTGGTAATTATTATGTAATGTTCACATTCTTGCCAACACCTTGCAAAAATGCAACCATTTTTATTTAAACATCTCTGAAAATTTTCCAATGTAACTTCATCTGCTACTAGTCTTTCGCATAAGCAATTAAAATTTTTCGAATTAGCATATCTTGTTATCCAATGAGATAATTTATTAATAGATTCTCGGCTAGTTCCCCCACTACCTAAATTACCAAATTCATCATAGCAATCTAAAGTATATTTATGAATAGCTTTTATTAATTCTGCAGGAATTTCTTCACGGGAAAATAAATAACTAAAAGCATTTTGTAAAGATACAGTTCCACAATCAAATTCGGTAACTTGAAAACGTAAAGGCACTTTCATTTAATCACTTCCATTATCTTTATTATATAAAAATAAAGATAAAAAAGGAAACAAAATTATAAAATTGTTGACATTGTCAAGAAATAAAAATTTTGCTATACTAAAAACAAAGTAGGAAGTTTTTATGAGTAAGTATTGTACAAAGTGTGGCAAAAAATGGATGATAGTGCGAAAGCTTGTCCAGAATGTGGGGCGCCAACTACTAGTGGTTCAAGTAAAAAACGGGATATTGTCGTCTCAATTATTCTTTCTATCGTTACTTGTGGGATTTATGGCATTTATTGGTTTGTAGTAATGACTGATGAATCTAACGAATTAGCCACAACGAAAAAACCGCGAGTGGTGGTTTAGCCTTTCTTTATTCGCTTATTACTTGTGGGATTTATAGCTTCTATTGGAACTATAAAATGGGTAAAAAAATGCACGAAGCTGGTAAAGAAAGAAATGTTGATATTACCGACAATTCTGTATTATATATCGTTCTAGCAGTTTTAGGTTTATCAATTGTTAACTATTGTTTAATCCAATCCGATTTGAATAAATTAGCCGAATAATGAATAAACTCAAAAATAATAACCTTATCTTAATTATAATAGGCATAGTAGCTTATTATTTTATTCATCTTTTATTCGATGTTAGTATTCCTTGTCCAATCTATAAATTTACCCATCTTTATTGTCCCGGATGTGGAATTACTAGAATGTTTTGGGCAATATTACGGCTCGATTTTTATCAAGCTTTTCGGTATAATCCTTTAGTTTTTATTCTTTTAATCGGATATTTTCTAGTTAAAATTTATGAACTAATTACCAAGAAAAAAATTATTTTAAATTCCTTTATGACTTATACTTTATTAGTAATAGTTATTCTATTTGGAATTCTCCGTAATATTCCCGGATTGGAGTTTTTACAACCTACGGTTATTTAAAGGCTTAAGCCTTTTTTTCTTGGCTTAAAATAATAATCGCCTATTTTGTAATTTAACATAAAATACAACAGGAGGATAAAGATGAAATTTGATTATACTTATGGCAATAAATACTATAAATATTATGAAGATGAAAAAATAGGCTTACAAACTACCAAATATAAAATATTAGCTCCCGAACAAGAGCAAAAACGGCAACCGGGTTTTGAATATTTAATGAATCCCCGACCTATTTTTGATAATCCGAATTATAAAGGAAGTGGCAAATTACAAAATAAAGTCGCCATTATCACGGGAGCCGATTCCGGATTAGGGAGAGCCGCAGCGGTGGCATTTGTTAAAGAAGGAGCTAAAGTAGTTATTCCCTACTACAATGAACATAAAGATGCCGAAGAAACTAAAGCTTATGTTGAAAAATTAGGGGGTGAATGTTTACTTTTATCAGGCGATATCACCAATAAAAGTTTTTGTCAAAAAATCGTCAAAGAAACATTGAAGCGTTTTGGCAAAATTAATATTTTAGTTAATAATGCCGGAGTCCAATATCAACAAGATAAGCTAGAAGATATAACCGATGACCAATTTGATTGGACCATGAAGGTTAACGTCTATGGGATGTTTTATCTAACAAAAGAAGTTCTACCTTATCTTCATTCGGGAGATTCGATTATTAACTTAAGTAGTGTTACGACTTTCTTTGGCGAACCCCAATTAATTGATTATGTTACTACCAAAGGCGCAATTGTTGGGTTTACTAGAAGTCTTGCCCGCAATTTGGCGCTTAAAAATATTCGCGTTAATGCCATTGCTCCGGGTTTTTATTGGACGCCTTTACAACCGGCTTGTTGGGTCAAAGAAAAGATTCCTTCTCTTGGAGCTGATGCCGCCATGGCTAGAGGGGCAATGCCCTATGAACTAGCGCCAACTTTTGTTTATCTAGCTAGTGACGATTCGAGTTATGTCACCGGGCAAGTTTTACATAATAATGGTGGTCAAGTCATGGGTTAAAAAAACTTCATCATTTTGCTGATGAAGCTTTTCTTTTATTCGTAATGCCATAAACTACTAAGGCTATAATCATTAAAGCACAAATACTAAAGGATAAAATCATGCCCATATTTATTCCCTTATTAAAGATATCCGTGATATATAAGTATTCGGCACTAGCTGTCATATTATTAGCAATTTTTAAAATAACATAAGTAAAACCGGCAATAAGAGAAGAAACTAATGTTGGAATTGCAATATATTTAAGGCATCTAGCTTGTTTAAATTTCAAAGCAACTAAACCAGCGATAGAAATTAACGTTGAAACTAAAAGAATTGTAATTAAAGTATCACCTAAAACAAAGCGAATAATATTTAAAACTTCTTGATCTTCGGCCGTCAAACTTTCTTCCACTACTTGGGTATCCGGGACTAAATCTTGAAATTCATCGGCATATTTTTGAACCGAATCTACTACCGAAGTTTTTTGCTTTTCAGTAATTTCATATATACCACTTTTATTAATATCATCAATTGCCGTTGTCACTAAATCCGTTATATTTTCAGTCGTAATTAGTTTTTGATTTTCTCCTGTTAAAACATAATCAACTACATTACTAGTCAAATCCCCTATCAAGTTTTTAACTTCTTGAGAATCCATTATTTTGACAATAATTTCTTCATCAATACCTAATTCTTCCGTTTCTGTGAAAATTGGTTCAAACATTTCATTAATAGTTTGTTCAAATTCCGGATTTTCTTCAACCATTTGTTCAATATTTAAATTAGAAATTAAATCTTTAATTGAATTTTTCCCAACCGCACTTTTAATTGGAAATAAAATTAATAATCCTAACGTTGAAACAAATAGCATAATAACTAATATCGTTAATACCAAACCTTTTAAAAATTTCATTTTCCTCACCACTTAACTTTAGTATAACAATTTATATGGATTACTACAAGAAAAAATTCCTATTTTTTCTTTTCTATCCTATCTACAACTTTAAAGAATTCCTCTTTTAAATAATCATAATTATCCGTAACTGTTGCAAATACTTCTTTTGCTTTAGGTATATAAATTTTTCTTTTAGAAAAAGATAAACCAACAGTTAAAGTCGGACCATAACTTATAAAGGTATCTTTTACTAATGATTCAAATTCCATACTATATCTTTTTACACAAACCAAATGTAATCCTTTTTTCAATTTTACTTTTTCCTTACCAACATATTTTGTTAAAAATTCTTTTAAAATTTTAGATAGTTTTTCGACTTTTTCTTTCGTAACACTTATCAAATTAGAAACTATCCATATTTCTATTTCTTTATCTTCAGATTTCTTTAAATAGATATAAACTTCTTCTTTATCATTAATATTATATTTTATTGGTAGATTGTATTTTTCTTTTAACAGTTTATTCTTTATATCTTCATTTAAATCTGGAAAATCTTTATATTCAAAATCATATTGATAGGAATTTTTAAAATTAGTAGTATTTTCTAAATATGAAAAACCAAATTTATAAAATAAAATTAACCACAATATCATTAATAAAATATCGTCAATAACAATTAACCCATTAAATAATTCATTAGATGAAAACATTTCTAAATATTCAATATAAAATATTGATATGAGTATTAAAAAAGCATATGTTCCAAAAAATATTTTAGCTATTAATGTTTTTCTTTTTCGGGTTAATTTTCTCATTCT
Organism: uncultured Bacilli bacterium; assembly: GCA_947632275.1. Taxonomy (GTDB): domain Bacteria; phylum Bacillota_I; class Bacilli_A; order RF39; family UBA660; genus Onthocola_B. Next base: position 9,201 of record CANROR010000047.1, read on the forward strand.
TACTCCTCATTATATATAAAGTATAACATATCATTTGACTTTTAAAAATTATATATTTAATAGAGACTTTATCTCTATTTTTCTTTGTTATAATTTAAATGCTATGGTATAATGT
>CANROR010000048.1 GCA_947632275.1 uncultured Bacilli bacterium
TTCCATTTCATTATGATTTAAATCGTTTTGTTTTTCTTTTTCAATATAATATTCTTTTAAATCTTTTTCTACTTGTTCTATTGTAAGATTGCCTTCTACATTATCCGTAATAAGTTTTTCAAAATACTTAGATGGTTTTAAATTATCTACTTCTTGAAGGCCTATAGCCATATCCCATTGTAATTGTTTTACATAGCCATTTGGTTTTACTTTTTCAGTGTATTCTACATTACTAGAATCTAAATCTTTTTCGCTCATTTAATACCTCCCATCCTTCTTAATCAACTATATTATTAGTTTGATAATTATACTATTTCTTCTTTATTCCTTTATAAATTAAATAACCTGCTCCTCCTAGTAAAGCAGAGGAACCTAAAGCTGCAAAAATGCCTAATTCACTTTTTTCATCTTCTTTTATTTCGGCTTTTGTTTCTTCTTTTTCGACTATTAATGTATAATCCTGTTCTTCACCATTTTCGGCTATAACTCTTACAATTATTTCATTATGACCTACTTGCAAATTTTCATTGCCTATAATTTCAACATGAGCATTAGAATCTTCTAATTCATAAGTAATATCAAGTTTTTCTTGATCACTCGCAATATTAATTACATCACTTTTAAATAAATTAAAAATTACTTCTTGTCCCATAACAAAAATTTTAATATTTTTATTAGCACTTAATATTTTTTCTCTTGTAATACTTAACTTATAATTTTTAACACTGCCATTTTCGGCCGTAACTTTAATACTAACAACATTTTCCCCAATTGTTAAATTTGGATTTTTTTGATAATCTAAAGTTGCTTTAGAATCATTTGCAATTACCCTTATTGTTACACTTTCTTTAGTAGTTGAATAAACCATATTATTAGCAATTGCAATATCTTCTTCATCAATTGATACTTTTTTTAAAGAAGTATCACTACTTTTAACTTTTTCAGTTACAATTGGTTTATTATTTGTTAAACTAGAAGAACTGGATGAACTGTTACTATTTGAACAACCACCATGTTGAGAGCAACATCCGCGATGGCAATCACTACAACCAGGGCTAATTGTTCCATCATTACAAACAATATTTGCTTTTACCCCAATAGGATAAAAAGTTAACAATACTAAAAATAAAAAAATACTTCTTTTCATAAAACTCCATAACCTCTATTAAAATTATTATACCATTTTAAGTAAAAAATCTTCAATGAAATTTTATAATATAAAAAATAAACCAAATAAGTAAAAGAGCGCTAAATTTTAACTTATATTATAATTAATCATTAACAAAAAAATTAAATAATATTTGGTTATCAGTTTTTTTATTATTTTAAAAAAAGCATTATGGAAAAGTAAAAGCACTAAAATAAAAATGCAAAAAACTATTTTTTTAATTTTTTACACAAAAAGCGATATGTTCATTTTAACATATCGCTTTGACATATATATTATTTCACTCTTTTAATTTCATTAATTAAATAATTTATATCAGGTTTACCTCCATCAAAAAATTTATTAATCAAATATTCAAAATCTAGTAATATTAAAGATATTTTTTCATATGGTCTATCCCCTTTAGGAACATTCCAATTACTTTCGGCATATCCTCTATATTTAATATATTCATCATTCTTTGATTTATAGGGCAAGATAAACGCATTATATATATTTTCTTCTGCAAAATTTAAGTTTTTTAGAACATGATCTCCGTAGGTTATTTGTTTTTGGATTGAAGAAACATTAGGTAAATCACTTCTACTTTCAGTGACGCCAAATTTATAATACTTGGCATCTAATATAAATAATTCATCATTTCTTTTTAATATTGTATCCGGCCTAAGTTGCGATTTATCCTTTTCTTTCACCCCATCTATTGTCCATGAAGCATCGGGAAAATAATCTTTTTTATCGATATCCTTAGAGCCAAAAACTGCATCAATCATATATTCCCAAACATAATAATATTTATATGTCCCAAAGTCCATCAAACTTTTATTAAGTCCCTCATAGGTAAATTTTAATATTCTTTTCATATGATTAATTAATAATTTTTTTCGATCATTAAAAGTTTTAGATAACACCTTATTTAATAGTTTTAGATAATAATCGACATGTTCTTCAACGGTTTTTTTGTATAACTTAGATTTTTCATATTCTATATTTCCAAATAAAAATCCCACATATTTAATGGCTATTTCCAAACAATATTTATTTAATTCCGTAATTACGGTATTTGTTTCCATTATATTTTCATAATATGGTTTAATAAAAATAATATTATCATCTTCAAAATAATGTTGGGAATTCAAAGTTTTTTTCCAATTAATTTTTCCATTACTATTTTGTTTGTATATTTTTTCAATTTCTGTATAAAAGCCATTATTTAAATAGTCATTAATTATCCAAATAAAAGAGTTAAATGGGGTTTCAATTTCATCACCAGTTGAGGAACCAAAAATGGCATTTTCTCTTTCAATGCTTTTAACAATCGATATACTGTTCAACAACTTTGATAATTTATTTTTTAGTTCTGAATCAATTTTTTCCACTTCTTCATTAATATTTTCAATTTCATATCCATAAGGTAAAAATATGGTCAAATTATTTTTGCCATATTTTATACCTACAAAGCCATTTTTATTTTCACTTTTACTGAATATTATTTGCATCATAAAGTTCTTCTCCAGCATTATTGATAGTTATATCAAAGAAATCATTAAATATTTCCATATAAAATTCGTTGTATTTTTTTACTAAATCATCATATGATTCTATTCTATATTCCTTTTTAAACCAATAATCAGGATTAATTCTGGCAATATCTTCCCAAAGATACGATAATACTTTATCTGCGAATTCAGCAGGGTTTCCTAATTCTTTTTCCGTTACAAAGTATGCCCCTAATTGCTTATCTTCACCATTTATTCCCGATGGGTCTCTTTTTATTTTATCATTAATTGTTTTTACAAATTCGCCCCATTTAATACCTTTATATTTATTTTGGGTCGGAACAATTTCAATATGTTCATATTTAGAACCCTCGATCTTATTTTCAATATATTCCATATCCCATCTCCGTTTGAATGCGGTATCTAGGGTAAATACATTTTGATCACTCGTATTCATTGTTCCGATTATGTGTAAATTCCGAGGAATTCTAATTTCATCATCTTCTAAGCAAATATGTTTTTCTTTTAAATAATCACTAAGTAATTGATGAGTAATCGGATAAACACTTAATCCCGCTTTTCTATCTAATAATTGAAATATATCGCCGAAGATCGCGGCCGCATTGCCTCTATTTATCTCTTCAATAATTAAAGCCACATCTTTATCTTTATTGTTTAGAGCATATAGTAAGGCTTTGGCAAATGGACCTTCCACAAAGTTATACTCAACTTTTTTATCAACAACTTTAGGAATTATTTGCCCAACAAAATCACTATTGGAATAATCAGGATAGAAAGTAGTTCTAAATACTTTATAATCCGGCAAACAATATTTTTCATTTACTTTAAAACTTTTGCCACATCCAGGAACTCCATAAAATATTTTATTTTCGCCTTCATATTTATTAGTATAACCACTCCAAGTATCAGAATCTATATTATCATCTTCAACATCAAGAATATCCTCATTTTCATCCAAAATATTTTCCACAAAAGCATTATTTATTGGATTCATAAGTTTTTTCGCATAATTACTCAAGGCAACCCCTTTATTTAATTCTCTAGCCAGATTAGGACTTAAGTTAGCCTTTTTAACTATCATATCAGGGGTAATTTTATATTTACTAATTATTTGACCATATTTTATTCCAAATAAATGAATACCAGGAGATTTTCCATATTTTTCGCGATAAGCAAGTATTTCTTGAGCTAAAAAATCTAAATCATATTGTTTATCTTCGGCAACATCGAATTCTTCTAGTTCATTATCAACATCATCAAAATATTTCCATATGGCATCAGCAATGTAAAAACCATGATTTTCATTAGCTTCGGGAACATTTTTTCTAAAACTAATATTAGCATAATAGGAATTTATAATGGAAGAGCTATTATTAAATTCTTCACCAAAATAATCTCCTAATTTTTTATATCTTTTTTCATCATGCATCGCGATAAATCTATCGGGATAATATAAACTTAGTAACTTAGTTAAAAACAAATAACTTCCCGCGCCACCTAATAAATCATATTTTTCGGTTAATCGAAAATCGGGCGTATTATCTTTTACATAGGTAATAAAGTCATATATTTGTTTTCTTAATTTATTCCAATAATCATCTGGATCATCTACTACATTATTAAATTTGTCCTTATATACTTTATCTTTTTGGGAATAATATAAGCCAAATTTAGATTTATAAGTTCCTTTGGTTTTAAAACCAATATCTTTATAACATCCATCATCAAACTTATAACAAAAACTATCATTATTTTCTTCACCAACACTACAATATTCTTCTTTAGTCATTGTTAAAAATCTATCTATAGGATATTCGGCAATAAATTTTTCTCTATTATTAATTTCATTTTCTACAAAAGTATTATTATTTAAATTAGCTATATAAAATTGTTTTAAAGATACTTCATTGTCACTTAAATTAAGGGATGATAATTTGGTATAATTTAGTCTGTTATCAAAATGTATTTCATTTGTTTCTTCATCATAGTAAATAATAAAAATTGAACCTTCGATGTTATTATCGTATAATTGTTTAAACCAGTTATAACTTTTATTATCGCTATCATGCATTTTTCTTTTAATTTGAAATTTCTCGGTTGAATCCCCGGCAATAGTATGGACAAATCTTATTTTAAAATCAACTTGTTGGTAACTATCGCCAATTATATCCAAGATATTTTTTTCTAGGACTAGTTTTACCCCATTATTTAGTTCAAAATATTCATCAGTATTATTTGGTTGAATTGGCGCTTTTATAATTACATTCTTTGCTATCAAGTAATTCATTAATTCCAAAGACAAATTATAAGATGATTGTTGATTATCGTCTTTTCTAACCAAATGTAATTTTGATTGCGTTCCTTTTATTTCTCTTTTAAAGGGATTATTAATATTAAATTCATTAATCATTCTATTCACTCTCCTATTTATCTAATGCTTCATACATTTTATTCATACTACTCGCAACGGCTTTAGCTAATAAAACCGGTACGGCATTCCCTATTTGCGTATACTGACTAGTTTTAGTTCCTAAGAATTCAAAGTCATCAGGGAATGATTGAAGTCTCGCCGATTCCCGGGCCGTTGGTATTCTATTTTCTTTATAGTGAAAGTAATTTCTATGGCCACAATCAATTGTTGTCGATGGTTTTTTACTATTCATTCGCTTAAAAGCCGAACTATAATTTCGCACTTTATAATACTCAGTTGGCAAAGATTTAATATTCCCCCCATCGGGAATCATAGCTATTATTTTTTTGGTTTCCGCAGTATGAACGGTTATCTCGTTATTTTTTATAGTTTTGGACTTTTGACGCATTAGTTTTTGAAAATTATTTTGGGGTTCCGTTCTATATTGGGTTTCATCTTCACCATTATCTAATGATGGTAGATCACTTAAGGCTTCTTCCGTTCCCACGATGTGATCAACAGGTTTAGGATATTCAAATAATTTATTTTTAAATTTATCCTTTCTTAACCCGACAAAAAATACTCTTTCGCGATTTTGCGGTACGCCGTAATCACTAGCTCTTAACACTTTACAAGTAACATTATAACCTAATTTAGAGAATCTATCGATTATATCTTTTTGGAAATACCCTTTTTTCAATGTCAATAAACCTTTGACATTTTCTAATATAAAAAATTCTGGTTTAATTTGTTCTACAAAACGAACATATTGCAAATAAAGGGTATTTCTTTTATCAGTTGCTTGTCTTTTGCCAACCATGCTAAATCCTTGACATGGGGGACCACCTATGATACCGATTATTTTATGTTTTTGAGCAAAATTTTTAATCTCTTCATTCGTGTAATCATAAATATCTTTGGTAACTCCAACCTTTTTTTTATGATTAAGATTGAAAGTTTCTACCGCATCTTTCCAATTATCAATGGCAAGCTCTACTGTATAACCGGCATCCTCGAATCCCTTAGAAAAGCCACCACAACCACAAAATAAATCAACAATATTTTTACTCATGACTTAAATCCTCCTTTATTAATTCGGCGACGGCTTTAGCCATTAAAGGAGGAACGGCATTTCCAACCTGCTTTAATTGACTAGTTTTGGTGCCACAAAATTCGAAGTCATCAGGAAATGATTGAAGTCTAGCCGATTCTCGGGCCGTTGGTATCCTATTAAATTTAGGATGAAAATAATTCATATGACCCGTATCTATGGTTATTGACGGTTCATCAGATTTTAACCGTTTATAGGCCGAGGAATGTCTATTATCTCTTTTAGTATCCCATAATTCTTCGGGCACATTTTGCCAATTGCCACCTTCCGGAACATATTTCATTCTTTCTTGGACTTTTTCATTTGGGTATTGGATATCATGATTTAAAACTATATTATTTTTAGCTCTTAAATATTTTTGAAATTTGGTTCTTGGGGGCTCATTTAATATTCTCGAATCACTATTTTCTAAAGCATATAATTCACCAATGGCTTCTTCAACCGTCACTTTATTTTTACCTTTTTTAATCTTATCGTAGTTAACTTCCCCGATTTCCTTTTTTATGCCGATAAAAATAACTCGATTGCGATTTTGAGGAACGCCATAATCACTTGAACATAAAACTCTAACGTCTACGTTATATCCCTCATTAGTTAATATCTCAATTATCTTATTTTTGGCAAATCCATTATTCTTAGTTAATATTTGTCTTACATTTTCAATCACTATCGCTTTTGGCTTTAACACTTTTACAAATCTTATAAATTCGAAAAATAATTTATTTCTGGGATCATTTTCTAATTTTTGTTGTCTGTTTCCGGCAGAAAAGCCTTGGCAGGGAGGGCCACCAATAATGACATCCACTTTCCCTTCAAACATATTTTTAATTTCCCTATCATCGATAGTTTTTATATCAACACATATTGACTTACTATTTTTAAAATTTTTTTTATAGGTGTTAATAGCATCTTCATAAAAATCGATGCCACCGATTATTTTGTAGCCCGCTAATTGAAAGCCTAAACTTAAGCCTCCGGCCCCACAAAATAGATCTAATACTTTTAATTTCATGTTGATAACGCTCCTTCACATAAAATTGAGCACTAAAAGTTAACACAGACTGATTTTTTATCGCATTTTAATAAACATCATATAAAGTCAATCCTATTAACTTAACAAGTTCTTTTCAAAATACTTTTTCTTTTAAAAACTTCAAATATTAATTTTGTAGTTTTTCTAAATTCATCAAACTCCATCTTTCTTTCCTAATTGCTCATTTATACATATATTGTAACATAATTACCACCAAAATTCGACTATTAACATCCAAGTATTTTTTTATTTTTACTTACTTATAAGTCATATTTTTATTGACAATTATTACTTTTAACCACTATTTAAAGTAATAATTGTCCCAATTTCTTTTTCATAAACTTTAGCAACTAACTCCGTATTTTCTTCAATATTATCTCCAATAACAAATTTTAAAGTTTCCTATCATCTAAGAAAGTCACTTCAAAACTGCCACGATATTTAGGAATATAGGGACTATATACCCTTTCAACGGGACGATCTTTTTTAACAAACTTGTCATAACAATTGGCTTTTCCAAAAAGAAAGCTAATGAGTCATCATCCGAAACTTGATAAGAAACTTTATTTTTCCTTAAAGTACTCATAACTTTATCTAAGGCCATTTCGGGAAATCCCGTTTTAATTAAATTTTTATATTCTAAAACTAATTTATAATCCATTAATTCTGATATTATAAATACATCATCACTATATACTTCATAAAAGTCTTCTTTTACATGTTTTAGCCAAACTACTTTTTCTTTCTTCATAACCACAATTTTTACACCTAATATAATTTTAACATTTTTTTCTTAAAAAAAAATATTGACTATTTCTAGCCAATATTTTAATTTTGGTTTAAATTATTTGATAATTTCAGAAACTACACCAGCACCAACAGTACGGCCACCTTCACGAATTGAGAATTTAGTACCGTTTTCTAGAGCTACTGGAGCAATTAATTCAACTGTCATATCAACATTATCACCAGGCATTACCATTTCAACGCCAGCTGGAAGTTCAATAACACCAGTTACGTCCGTAGTTCTAACATAGAATTGAGGACGATAATTTGAGAAGAATGGTGTATGACGTCCACCTTCATCTTTAGTTAAAACATAAACGCTTGCTTTAAACTTGGTATGAGGTGTAACACTTCCTGGTTTAGCTAATACTTGACCACGTTCAACGTCTTCACGAGCGATACCACGTAGTAAGCATCCGGCATTATCACCAGCTTGAGCAAAGTCTAATGATTTTCTAAACATTTCAATACCAGTTACAACTGTTTTTTGCGTAGGTCTTAAACCAACAATTTCAACTTCTTCATTAAGTTTAACTTGTCCCCGTTCAACCCGACCAGTAACAACAGTACCGCGACCTGAAATAGTGAAAACATCTTCAATACTCATTAAGAATGGTTTATCTGTATCTCTGACTGGAGATGGAATGTATTCATCAACTGCAGCCATTAAATCTTTGATACTTTGAACAGCATCAGGATCTCCTTCAAGAGCCTTTAAGGCACTACCACGAATAATTGGGCAATCTGGATCGAATTCATATTCGCCTAATAATTCCCGAATTTCCATTTCTACTAAATCTAGTAATTCTGGATCATCAACTTGGTCAGTTTTGTTCATATAAACAACGATTTTAGGAACACCAACTTGACGAGATAATAAAATATGTTCTCTTGTTTGAGGCATTGGGCCATCAGCCGCACTAACAACTAAGATTGCTCCATCCATTTGGGCAGCACCAGTAATCATGTTTTTCACATAATCGGCATGTCCTGGACAGTCAACGTGAGCATAGTGACGTTTTTCTGTTTCATACTCAACGTGAGCAGTATTAATTGTAATACCTCTTTCTCTTTCTTC